>JABSOG010000388.1 GCA_013216025.1 Algicola sp.
GAGGATTTTGCGGTTTATGTTGAGCATAAAGAACGGCTGGTGGCATTGGTTCAGGAGGGGGATTAAGGGTTGCCGAGCCCCATCCAACCAATGAATTCAATAAACGCCCCCGCAGCAAGCTGCAGGGAATTAACCCTTAAATCACTCGTTTTTCAGCCGCTACGCGGCATGATATAAAGATGCGCAGCAGATTTATTAAAAATTATCCACCACGGTGCAACTGACATTAGATTGATGTTGTTCACCGGGGACTGGGTATAACATATCTCTTGAGCGGGCACAGATTTCGTACTGGCCCGGCTCATTCAAGCTGAATCGATACTCGCGCGTTGCGCTCACTGTGGCGTGCAGGTTTGTCCAACGGCCAATACCAGAGATATAGCGGCGGCTGCCATTTTCTAGTTTGTAAACCCACCACCAAACCGCTTTGATGCCTGCTGAGCCCTGAGTATTGAGCGTCAAAGAGTTAACCTGACCACGGCCTCTGTGTATTAGACTCAAAAGGGTGTGTGGCTGGGCCGGTAATGCCGGGCCTTGATAACGTTCGACAAACACTGGCCGGGGTTGGCTGGTTACACCATCAATGCTTTGGCTCACGTCAAAGCGATTTAACCCTGGGTTCATCGCCATATTGACTTGCCATGCTGTCGCGGTACCTTCGTTGTATTGTTCTTCGCCATTCACTGTTAATACTGCGGTACTTTGCTTGGTACCGAGCAGGTTGGCGATGTCACTGTCAATGTTGCCCATGACTGTATTGACCGCCGGGATAGGCATTTCAGCCAATTGTGCATCAACGTTACGTACTATTCTTCTAATGGCTGCATCGTCGTAATAGCGCTGAGTATGGGTATCTGCTGCATTGCCTTGTGTCATCACGTTATATTTCATGGCAATGACGCTGTTATTCAATTTTGCCTGCCACAGAGCACCGGCTGGCTGATACTGGTTTACCGGATGGCTCAGCCCCATGATATGACCAAATTCATGCAAGGCGATTTTTTGAATGTTGAAGGCATCCAAGTATTGATACTCGGCTGAATTGAATCCGTATTGATATACGCCGTTAATGCGTTGTTTGAAGGCGAAATTGCCATAATTGGTGTAGTACGGCGCAATCGCCATGCGTTGTCCGGTAGCGGCAAAATAACCTGACTCAGTGAACACCAATGTTCTGCCACGTGCTTCGGCAAACAAAGCGCTAGTATCGGCTTGCAGTTGGCCGTGATGTTCTAAATACCAGGCTTCGCTGATCTTAAGCAGGTCGGCAGCATCATCCGGATTGAGTGGGATTAAGCTGGTGCCTTGCAAGTCATGCGGCAATGATGCCCACCACGCTCGATAGTCGTGATCTGAACCAGCCAATTCTGTGCCATTAGCAGGGTAACTTCTGCGGCCCAACAAGTTGACCTCTAAACGGGCATACCCTTTAGTCGCATAGGCAAAACGACTTTGATAATCTTCAATCAGGGCATCAACCTGTTCATCGGTGCGTTCATTACCCAGGTAACCAATATTAATGTGCACAACTTCCAATGCTTGCGCCGAGTTAATCGCCAGCGCACTGTCGGCATCAACATCCTGTAAGTCATAAGCCATAAATTTGAACTGATCACGCGCCACCTCGTCGTTGCTAAATAACATCGACAATTCTAGTCTGCCAGAAATATCCACCACTGTTGAAGTCGGCATGGTGAAACGAATATATTGAATAGGTTCAGCGAAGTTGGCAGCGTCAAGAACCGCATTAATCTGTTGTGTGGGGTCAATTCGTACTTCAACCAGACGGGACTTTGCGGTGAGCGACTTATCATCGCCATAACCAAAAGTAATTTTGTTTCGCAGAGTGTTCATACCCTGAGTATTAACCGCCAATATAAGGTCTTGCCCGGTTTTGACTGTACGTTGAACCCTTTGACCATAAGCAGGCGTGAAAAGCCCAAACGATTGGGCCGGTAAATAGCGGGCAATACGAGCTTTGGCGGCATCAGATGCTTGTGCGGCAATGGCGTTATTGGTGACACAAATAATCATCAACGCTGACATGAGTATCAAACTGAACAACTTGATGCATAAGCTACTGGTGCTGTTATTCGTATTAATGCTATGTGCTTGAAGGCTATCCATTTTAATATCAGTCACTGGGCAAATAATTCGCTCTATCATGATGTACTCCACAGGTTTTTCATCGAGGTCTGAACAGTAGATTAACCAAAAAAGCGCGTTTGAACTGTGAGCAGTCTCACGAAAAAACCAAGAGCAAGCGGTGAAAGTGTGAACCCTGTCACAAGTTTAAAAAATAGTGGTGATTTTAAGCAATGATTGTCTGTTTGCGGTTGGTGATAACACGATACTGGGCTGATGGATATTCACTGGCCTTGGGTATTGCAATTTGCTTGCTGATTGCTTTTTTAAAATAAGGGGTCAAGTCGTTATGGCATTAACCGCCCTACTGCTGATAAACACTGCGCACGCAGACATTCGCCCCTCAACACCCCACAGCATTTATTCAAAAGTATTGGATGAAGAACGTAAGCTGCTGATCCAATTGCCGCTGCACTTAAATATGGTGATCGGTCAGATGAGAGCTTTGGGGTTTATGTTAAGCATAAAGAGCGGTTGGTTGGGCTGGTTCCGGTAGATGACTGAGGGGGGCTGGCAAGCAACCCCGGCGTTCAATGCATGGGTTCAAAACTGATTTTTAGTTTGTACCCTACTGCATTGGCATAGTCTTCAATAGTAGAAAGTTTTGGCGATGTAGTGGAATTAACATTCTCTAAACGCGAAATGTTACTTTTTTGAGTGTGTAGCATATCAGCCAATGCCTCTTGCGTCAGACCTGCCTCTTGACGCAGACCAATCAGGCTTTTTCTTAACTCATAAGACAGTGCGAGTTCGTCGTATTCGGTTTTAACGGAGGGATCTGCCAACGCTTTGGTTTTAAAATCTGCAAAAGTAGGACGTGTCATTTTTTCACCTCGTTCATTCGTTTCTTGGCCAGTTTAAGCTCGTTTTATGGTGTTTTCTGTGTCTTTTTAATAAAGGAATTTAAGATGATTATCTCTTTGCCTTTCACTGTGCAATAAAAATAACGCCCTATACCTTCCATTCTTTTGCTCTTATTTCAAAAAGTCCATGCCCCATCGGCGCAGTATAGGGGCGGCCTAAAGCAGGACCAAACTCTTCAATCATTTCTGCTATATGGATGAAATTAGCCAAAATCCCTTTAAGGAAGCCTAGCGTCTCTTTTTCCACTTTATCGTTGTAAAATGTTATTTTCCAATTCATATTCTAAAGTTATCCTATTTGATAACTTTTTTGAAGGTAAATGTTGCGACGCTATGGTTATAAAAGCTCGGCAGTATACGCGATTTGAATATCGCGGTAACACAGGTAACAGATATCACCGCCATCAGCGGATTGAGTAATCTGGTTAATCTAAATTTGGCAGAAACGTTTATCCAAGATCTCAAACCTTACATTTTTATGGACAATAATTGGACTTGGGTAGACTTGAGCCGTCACAGTTTTTGCTGGCAGCTCGATTACATTGAATACCGTCATCCGGTGACCAATTATACTCGCCCATGGGGCTGCGATAACTCAGATAATGGCAACGATTATGACGGCGATGGCCAGGCCAACGAAGTGGAGTTGTGGGGTTTAACCGACCCTTTTATTGATGATTACGTTGCACCATAATCGGGTTGATAAAAATAAGGGAGGGGGGCTAAAGAGCCCCCTTTTTCGTTTAATTGTTCTTACTCGAGGTTCGAGCACCAACGGCACTGATATGCTGAGCACCGCATATTCGTACCATTGGTGTTCAAGGTATACCGACAAAAAACGAACTTGCTTAGTGAGTGAGTGAGTAAATCCCCCTTTAAATACAGTGTTTATTGAAATCTCCGTATTAAGAATGAATTTTTTATATACTGCTATTATTCCCCATTCTTCGAAGTGACAACTCAGTTACTTAATCTCTTCGGGTTAAATGTCCTGCGCCTTACTGTGAGGTTATTGATTAAAGATCCTCGCCGGAATGTCTGAAGTGTCCACATAACGGACGTTCAGAAAATTTACTTAGTAAACTCAGAGGAGTCTAAGGTAATATACAATATCATAATAGGCAGAGCCACGCGGCTCAGTCCAACAGACATTTATCTAATCATGCTGGCGACGATAGATAAATACTTAATAGTTAAATGTCTAAATACGAAACTTACTAAAATATTGGAGTTGTGAATAATGAGTAGAGTGATTGGTGTTATGTTGATTTTGGTTTCCATGGTGTCAAATGGAGAGACGGTAAAAGATGCTAATGTTCTGTATACCGGTTTGTATGGTAATGGAAACCTGTTCATTGTAATTGATAAGCCACTTGGTTCTTGTACTAATAATACGTGGATAATTATTCCTGCTGATCACCAAAACAAAGGCGCCTATTTTACAATGGCTATGGCCTCGGTTGTGGGTGGGAAAAAAATAACCGCTCACGTTAAATGCGACTCCGGTGTACAAAATACAGTGTTTGAAGACGTTAGTTATATTCACATTAATAAGTAATTTAACTGACAAGGATAGGTCGCGCGCAGCCGCGACTTAATCGCGGTTGCTGAAACGCTGCAAGGTTTGTAGTGAACCCGCTAACGTCTGCTATGTGGACACTTCAGACATTCACTATTGGTATGAACGCCCAAACAGGTCGCTCAACTACTGACACATCTTTGCTTCGCAAAGAACGCAGATTAACACTGTGGAAGTAAATTTATTAAGTAACTATTGCGCTTGTTGGCGTGACTAATTTCTTTCGTGATAGCGGCGAAATCGCTTGCTGAGCCGACGATATGTATCTCTGATTCTGCACGTGTAATAGCGGTATACCCCTAGAAGGCGGTATGAACATTGCCGAATACATATTCGGCAATGTATAGGAGAAGAGCTGCTAATGAGGGTCGGCAACGATTCGTGAAATAAACAGCCAGAGGGTTGATTTTTGCACGATCAGGACCTGTTACCTGTATTTTGGCGATTATTATTTCCCACCAACCTCTGAGTAAACAAAACCTCCGTTTTCTTTACTCATTTTATTCCCCTGTCACAGGCAACAAATCAAGGGATATGATGTAACTTAACTGGGTAAAAGTATCATAGTTAATATTGGTCGGCGTTTTACGAGTATCTTTACCATGTGGCTGTTTATTTCACGAATCGTTGCCAACGCTCATATTCAAATGAAAAATAGTAGCTTGCGTTTCTGGCATATTTAGCTCCTTCCGAAGTTGATTGCGAAGACTCTCAAGTAGCACCCCCAGCTCCTTTGTTAGGCCTCTTTTGTCACTTATGTGCTTTGCTATCTTATTTGCAAGCTCGATTTGCTCATCATTTCCAAACAACTGAATACTTGCAAATGCCTTATTTAAATCATATGAAACTTCAGAGGTTATTCGACCAGCAACACACCCAGCCACAAGACAACCTAAAGCATGATAAACATCAATAAAACAATTTGTAATTAGCTCCCTACGATTATTATCGACATTCCTTTTTGATGTAAATTTATGAGCAACAATCCAGCCTATAACAGCTAGGGTAATTGTAATTGCAGCTAGGGCAATTGTAATTGCTATTTTGATTAGTGAAATGACCATAAATTCCTACCAGTTTATTATTCAGCTACTAACTAACATGTCGAAGTTGTGTGAGATTGGCACAGTACCAATGGAACTCTGATACTTTAAGTTTATCTCATAAACACCTGTTAGGCGAAAATTATCACTCAGACCTCGGCAGGATGTGACTGTGTATTTCACGAATCGTTGCCAACCCTCTAAGTGCCCCAAAGCGAGTTAGTAAAGTACTGACGGGATCTGCGAGGCTCTTTGGTTATTAAGTCCCAAGTAGGGAACATCAATTTTTACACATAGATTGTACATACGTGTAAAAAGTTGCATTTTTTAACTAAGGCATGTATCACGGCTATTACAGCTCACTCACTCACTCTATCAATTACACACATTTCACTGTAAATAAGAGCACCGCATATTCGCACATATGAGAAGTTCATGAATATGCGGAGTTAACGATTACAAAGAAACGTTTAGGAATGCCAATAGAAGGCTTTACGAAAATTTAGAGTCTTGGCAAAATGAGCATAAAAAACAGTTCCTATCAATGGATATTATAAAAGATGGTGAGCAGTTTTGTTGTATCGCGCTAACCAACCCATCTGAAGTAGTCATTGTTGCTCGGTCCGACAAAAGCTTGGATTACCGAGAAATGCGTCGTGGAGATGATGAAAATCTCTATACCCCAGGTGAAGTACTCTGCCATGTTCTTAAAGTTAATTCCTAAATATGAGTCATGGCCATGACTGGCAATAATTTAAACAATTCATATGAAATAACTACCTGATATTGAGTTAAGTTTACTCCGCATATTCACTTACCCGATTTAAGCATTTCAATCAATTTGTCTGGTACGGTAAACTGACCTTTCTTGAGGCTGGGCGGTACCATATCGCCCATGGCTTCAAGTTTCTCCGTTGGGTCTGTACGCAAGTGGATTTGTGTGGCCAGATTATCATTGTGACCCATCCACAAAGATACCTTTCTAATATCACCCGTTGCCTGCAACACCATCATTGCGGCGGTTTCCCTCAACTCTCCACTTCGAAGCCGTAGCTCATTCTTTCACACTATGTCCTGTTATTATCGTCGGGATGGTCCGCACCGAATAATCACCGATCAGCCCTCCCCGTGCGATCACTTGATGCTTCGAGTTTCCCAAGTGCATCCCCATGTACACCGATGGCCCACCGTCCAGATTGATGGTCGTCGACTTCATCCGGGTTTCTGCAGCGTCTGTGATTGTTTGCCACTCTTTCATGGTCGCGCCCAGTTTATCTGCCCGGTCTTTCCCGGGCGTCGTCAAGGTGTGCATGGTCAGTGTCTCAGGGAAATTGCGTTTACCGTATTCCACATGCTGCCGGATACCCACGGCTGCCCGCTCGTTGGCGTCACCACTGTGGGTCAATGCCCCCGAGCGTTTGTTCATTTTGTCTTGGAGTTCCTTCGACACCTCACTATATTGGTACCGCAAATCCTTGTCCTGGAAATTGATGTCCGTTGGATGCCCCTTTGTCGAAAGAACCGGAGCGCTGGTCACAAAATTGTCATTTGTTCCGAACTTAACATAGTATTTCCCCCAGGTGTCCGGAGGCTTAACCACTGAATCCCATACCGACGTATCCCCTATCGTAGAACTGACAGCCTTCTGTCCGTACGGCTCGTCTTCATCTGTTGTTGCCGTTTTCGCTGCGACAAAAAACGCACCGTTGATGTACGTCGTCCCTGGTTTCGTTTCGTTCGCTAATACCGGAGGCAGGCCTACTCGCCCAGCCCGCTCCAATGGAGGCCCTTTCAC
>JABSOG010000039.1 GCA_013216025.1 Algicola sp.
GTATCCAAACTCCCCTCAGGCGTCAGTAGTGCTGCACCTATATCACATAGTGCTGGGGTCACCAAGAATGAGCCTATTATCACAATATGGTTTTGTGATTGCAGGTCGATGGCATACGCCATATCGGATTTGCTTTGCCCTAGGTCAAACACGTTCATGCCGGTTTCGTTGAATGTGGTATCCAGTGCCAGTCCATCGGTGGTGGTGATTCTGGCCACGGCAAAATCGTAGGTGAAGTTGTTTGCGCTGTCGGCTGTGTGTCCGGCAAGGACGACTTTGCCATCGCTTTGCTCGGCCATGGCTTCAATTTGGTCGAAATCGCCGGGCAGGTCGATGATGGTTGAAACAATCAAGGTGCCGGAAGAGTCGAATTGTAACACTCTGATCTGGCTGTTTACGCTGACGGCAACCAGTATGGTGCCATCGGAATGGGCCAGTACGTCACCAACGATAATGTTACTTTCGCCCATGGTTGAAAATACTACGCCTGCAAGCCCGAATGTGGTGTCTAATTGGCCTTCGGGAGACAGTTTGACTATGAACACTTCAATAGCTGAACCGGTAGAAAACTGACCGGCAATATAGATGTTATCGGTTTGGTCGATGCTAACAGCTTTGGCGACTTCTGTTGAGCCAAGGTCGGTTCTCAGGCGTCCTTGTCTGCCAAAAGTCAGATCAATGCGACCGTCAGGCAAATAGCGGGTTACGGCAAGGTTGTTGTTGTCTATTGTGCCGACGATAACCACTCGGTCCTGACTGTCAATGTCTGTATCTACTGGCACATCGGCGTTGTCAAGCGCATAAGCGTTAGACACTGTAGAGCCTGAAATAAAGTCATTGCCGAAGCTGATGTCGGCTACTGCCATTTCATTTTCGGTGCCATTTTCGATGGTGATTTTAACCGTTGCCGTTGCAGTCAATTCACCGCTGTCTGTTACCGTTACGGTGAGTACGTAGGCCGGAGTGGTTTCAAAATCGAGGAAGGTATTGTTACCAACGGTGATTTGTCCGCTGGACTCGTCAATGGCAAAAATCGCATCGGTGTTGCCTGTGGTGATGCTGAATCTGAGGGTGTCATTGATGTCGATGTCTGCCGCTGCTACCGTGACAACTACAGTGCCATTGGGGGCATTTTCTGACACTGAGCCTTCGGTGTCAGTGATTGTTGGTGCGTCATTCACTGGGGTTACTGCTACTTCGACCGTACTTGATACCTCAATACTGCCATCGCTAATGGTGTAATTGATTAGAGCCTGACCGCTGAAATTGGGTAAGGGAATAAAGGTGATTGTGGCATTGGCAGGGGCTGCCGTGACGGATGTATCATCGTTGACACTCACCGAACCAAACTCAGAATTAACTGCCGTGATGTTCAGTGTATCGCCATCTACATCGGTGTCGTTGGCCAATATATCAATTATTACGCTGCTATCTTCTTCAACCGTGGCCTGATCGGCTAGTGCAATTGGGGCATCATTTACGGCTGTGACTATCACAATAGCGGTGCCTTCAGCAGTGCCTTGCTCGGGACCCGGATGGTTGTCAACCAGCGTGTAAGTGATGGTATCGGTGCCAGTGAAATCCTGTAAGGGCACGTAGCTCAGCGAGTTGCTTGGGTTAACGGTCACTGAACCGTGCTCTGCATGGGCTTGGGTAATCGATAAAGGATCACCATCGACATCTGAATCGTTACTGATTGGGTTCAATTCTGTCGGGGTATCTTCGTTGATGTTGTAATTGTCGCGGTTGGCAATCGGATTGTCGTTAACGGGCTCGACTGTGATGACAACAGTGGCGCTATCTTCGCTGCCAGTGCTGTCGGTAATGGTGTAGTTGATGGTGGCCAGACCGTTGAAATTGAGGGTTGGGATGAAGTCAATCACGTTGTCGTCGTTGACGGCGGCATCGCCATTGGTCGCCTCGACTTTAGTGATGGTGATTGGGTCGCCATCGGGATCAAAATCGTTGCTCAATACATCAATGGTGACGCTGTCGTCTTCGCGCATGACCAATGTGTCATCTTCGGCGCGAGGGGCGTCATTGACGGCATTGATGGTGATGGTGATTTCACCGGTTGCCGAGCCTCCGTGGTTGTCGACCAAGGTATAAAAGACGCTGTCGGTGCCATTAAAGTCTGGTGGCGGTTTATATCCAAGCGTGTTGTTTTCGCCAAGAGTCACCTCTCCGTGGTCGGCGTGGGCCTCTGTGATGGATAGCGTATCGCCATCAATATCTGAATCGTTTTCGATGGGGGTTAAGGCTATTGGGGTATCTTCATCTATGGTGTAGGCATCGTTGGCTGCAATCGGATCGTCGTTGACCGGGGTGACCGTAATGGTGACTGTGGCCGTGTCGCTGGCGTCAAAACCATCCCTGATGGTATAGAGGATGGTTGCAATGCCATGAAAATTGGCTAAAGGGGTAAATTCAAGCGCATTTTCTGGGGTGATGACTGTGGTGCCGTTGGTTGTTTCTATATTAGTTATGTGCAAGGGGTCGCCATCGGCATCGCTGTCGTTAGAAAGCACGTCGATGATCACTGCGTGGTCTTCACTGGTTGTTTCGATATCGTTGACCGCCACTGGGGCATCGTTGATGTTGTTGATGGTAATGCTGACGTTGGCAAATGCGGTGCCACCATGACCGTCGGTGATGTTGTATTCAATAAAGTCGGTGCCGTGAAACTGTTCGGGTGCCTGATAATGGATGCGAGTGCCATCTTCGGACACGGTAGCAGTGCCGTGGTTGGCAAAGGCATCAGTCAGCCGAATGGGATCACCGTCAACATCTGAGTCGTTTTCAAGCACGGCCATTTCGAGTGAGCCGCCTTCATCTATGGTGTAGCTGTCATCTTGTGCTGTTGGGTTGTCGTTGACATTGCGAACGACAATGGTGACGGTAGCAGTATCAATTCTGTCAGTACCATCGGTTATTTGATAGACAAAACTGTCGGTGCCCGAGAAATTTGGGAAAGGTTCATAGTTGAGGTTTCCCTGGGTTGTGATGACAAGATCGCCGTGTTTTGTCGGTACTATTATACCGTTTACCCGGATGGTATCGCCGTCCGGGTCTGAATCGTTGTGCAACACGCCATTGGGTGTGTCTTCTCGATTGGAGGTTACCAGAGAGTGATCTTCGTCAATTTCATACTGGTCATCTACGGCATTGGGTGAATGCTCATCAGTGCCCACTTGCACGATAACCCGGGCTGAAGCTTCACCACCGTGGCCATCGTTGATGGTGTAGTTGATGGTGTCGGAGCCAATAAAACCTGCAGGGGGGGTGTATAGAATAAGGTTCTCTGTGATGCTGGTACTGCCTTGCTCGGCAGTGGCTTCGCTGATGGTCAGTGGATCACCGTCAACATCGCTGTCGTTGCTTAATACGTCGATGGCGACACTGGCGTCGGACAATACAGCGGCAACATCAGAAACTGCGATGGGTGCATCATTGACCGGTGTGACTGTCACGGTGATCTCGCCTTGTGCCTCGCCGCCGTGGTTATCAACCAGTAAATAGGTCAGTTGAACGGTACCATGGAAGTTTTCGGCTGGGGTGTAAGTTAGCGAATTGCTTTCGTTGACGGTCACGTTGCCGTGTTCGGCTTGCGCGTCGATGATGGCCAGTGGATCGCCATCAGGGTCTGAATCGTTAATGATGGGGTTGAACTCTGACTGGGTATCTTCTGTGATGGTGAAAGCATCAGCGACAGCGATTGGGTTATCGTTAACTGGCCGTACGTGAACGGTGACTGTGGCGCTGTCTTTTCCTTCGCGGCCATCACTGATGACATAAACAATGCTGGCATCCCCATGAAAATTGGGATTAGGCGTGAAGCGCAAAATATTATGTTCATCAATCTGAGTCGAACCGTTGGTGGTGGTGGTTGAGATGACGGTCAGCGGATCGCCATTGCCGTCAGAATCGTTTGCCAATACGTCGATGTGAACGGTTTGGTCTTCTAGCGTTTCAGCCTCGTCATCTTCGGCTTTGGGGGCTTCGTTGATGTCTTCAATGGATATATTGACATTGGCGAATGCTGTGCCGCCGTTGCCATCGGTGATGTTGTATTCAATGATGTCGTTACCCAAGAAGTTGGGCGGCGCGTGGTAGAGAATGCTTTGGCCATTCAAAACCTCAACTTGACCGAGGTTGGCGATGGCATTGGTGATGGTGATGGTATCACCATCGACGTCAAAATCATTGGCGAGTACGTTAATCACCCGCGCTTCTTCTTTGTTGAACAGAGCTTCGTCATCAACTGCCGTGGGCGCGTCTTTAACGGCGGTGACGGTGAGGGTTGCTGTTGCGGTATCGGTGCCGCCTTTACCATCGCTTATTTGATAAACAAAGTGGGTGGTGCCAGCAAAATTACTTTCGGGTTCGAAGACAAATCTGCCGTTGCCGTCAAATGTCAGCTCGCCATGTTCTGGCGAGGTCACGATTGAAGTCACTGTGAGGGTGTCACCATCTGGATCGCTGTCGTTGTCAGTTAATAGGGCTTGGCTGCCATCACGGTCGTCGACAATCAAGGGGTTGTCTTCATTGAGCGTATAGCTGTCATCAACTGCGACCGGTGGATGAAGGTTATTGTTAACCGTGACAGTTACAACCGCAGATGCGCTGCCGCCTTGGCCATCAGTAATGGTGTAATTGATGCTGTCTGTGCCGCTGAAGCCTTCGGTGGGGTTGTAGTTTATTTGGTTCTCAACAATAGTCGCTGTGCCGCTGCTTGCACTGGCGGTGCTGATGGTTAGGGGGTCGTTGTCGGGGTCAGAATCGTTGACCAAAACATCGATAGTGACCGCTTCGTTGATATTGGTCACGGCTTCATCATTAACCGCCACCGGAGCGTCGTTGAGACTGTTGACCACTAAACTGACCGTGCCGATGTCGTCTTTGCCTTTGCCATCATCAACGACATAAACAAAACTGTCGGTGCCCGTAAAGTTGCCCTGTGGCACATAAATAAAGCTGCCATCGGGATTCATGGTGACCTGACCAAAGCTGGGGTGGTTACGCACTTCTGTTACGGTCAAAGTATCTTCATTGACGTCGGAATCATTAGCCAATACGCCACTTTCTGCTGAGACACTCAGGCTGGTGTCTTCATCCAACTCATATTGGTCGGGCAGGGCGACAGGTGCATCGTTGGTTGGCAATACGATGATGGTAACGGCGGCGCGGGTGCTGTCTTGGCCATCAGTGACTTGATAAACAAACAAGTCGATGCCGTAAAAATTGGCATTGGGGAGATAGTTTAAATGACCATCTTCGCCCAAGTTTAGAATGCCGTGGTCGGGTCCTGAAGTGACGCCGACAAGTGTGAGCGTATCACCGTCATTATCAATGTCGTTGGCAAGAATTGAAGGGTGATTGTCTTCATTGGTATCCAAAACCGTGTTTTCGTCGGTAACATACAGATCATTGGTGGCGATAGGCTGATTGTTGTCGCCATCGACGGTGATAACGGCGGTGGCTATGGTGGTTATAGTGACTTGCCTGTTGGCATTGGCCGCTTTACCCACCGTGGTGATGATTTGATAGGTGAACTGGTCTTCGCCGCTGAAACCCTCTTGAGGCACATAATTAAAGCTGCCGTCTTCATTGAGTTGTAATTCACCATGTTCAGGGCCTGCCACTGGGGTTGGATTGACTCGTATAGTCTGGGTGTTTTTAATGTCGTTGGGATTGACGTCGATGTCATAATCATTGGCCAGCAAACCCGGGGCCTCAAGCTCAAAGTGGCCATCGATGCTTCGCATATTGTAGGCGTTGTCCATGGCCTCAGGGGTATCATCAACGGCAGAAATATTGATAGTGACCACTGCTTGGGCTGTTGCACCTGCCCCATCACTGATTTGATAGGCAAACATGTCGATGCCCGAAAAATTGACTGATGGCGTATAGTTGAATGTGCCATCCCCATTGATGGTCAGCTCACCGTTTTCGACATCGGTTACCGGGGTGGTATTGGCTGTTAGTGGTTCTTCGTCGGCATCTGAATCATTGCTGATAAGATTGCCAGTTAAGACTTGGTCTTCGAGTGTGTCGAACGTATCGTTGACGGCAATTGGCGTGGCATTTAGCCCTGAGTCGCGGGTTAACCGCATGGGTTCGCTAAAGGCGCTTTCGCCACCGCCGTCGATGCCGATAACCATTACATAGTATACAGTGTCTGGTTGAAGGTCGGTGAGGTTAAGGCTGTTGTCGCGCAATGCCAAAACCTGATGGGTTAATTCCATTGATTGATAAGTGTGAATAGACAGTTCAGCACTGGTGGCAAGGTAAACGTTGTAGCGCAGGTAGTTGGTGAGTTTGTCCCATTGTAAAAGGAGATTGCCATCGCTTGGGGTTGCGCTGATACCTGTGACGGTTACCGGTTGCCAATCGATAACCACCGACTCGGTAAAGACTCGGTTGTCGTCATTATCTTCAACCCACAATTCAAGCCGCTGGTTGCCACTTTGCACTGCGCCAAACTTAAGTGGGTTTATGCCTGTCACCACCTGATGAAACTCAGTGCCGCAATCGTTGGCGCACAAAAGTTTGAAAGCCCTGCCATTGTCGGCAAAGCCAATATAGACGTTTTTGATGCCGTCAGGGTCTACAACATCCACCGATACAACAAGGTTGCCTTCAACGCTGCTGTTGGTGGGCGGGTAGTAAATGGTGCCTGAGGCATTAGAAAATGAGGCCGATTGTATTGAGGTGGCGTTGTAGGGCTGGCCTGCGGATAATTGGGTATAACTGAACGGGACGATTTGGGCGATGTCAAACTCGACTGTTGTCGGGGTTGGATCGGGTATTGGTAGCGGATCTGGTGTGGGGGTCGGCTGGGTTGGGACTGGCTCAACCGGTGAGGGCGTTGTTGGTGTGGTGTCGTTCTTATTGGAATCGACACCACCGCCGCAACTGGCCAGAAAAAGCAGTGAGAGTAATGACCCGGTTAACTTCTTCATGGCGCTGTTCATGATATGTCCTTATTTTTTCATTGGTTAGGGATTGCCGTCGTGGAGTTCAAAACTACCGTTGACTTTATTGCTGACATTGCCGATTTCGTTAAGGTCGAATAGTGACCATATGCCATGCGTGTCGTTAATGAAGACTGGGTTTATAGTTCCTTCGGCAAGGTTATTGCCGTGGCTGGCAAAGGTGATGCCCATTTCAATATTATGAAGATTGACATGACCTGCAAAAGAGGCAAACCATTCACCTTGTCCATCTTCAAACGACAAATTACCATCGGTAATTTCAGCCGTATCAAAGTTGATATTCATGCTGGCTTCAAAGCTATTGACATCGCCTGAGGACAATATTACTTCAGTTGGATTGCTGTAAGTGGCAAGCCCGGTTCTTTGAGAAACCTGCTGGTCGATTAAGTCATTCCCGCCGAGTGGTTCCGTGACCTCTGTTTGGGTAGTATCTTCGACAAGATCAGGTTCGTCCTCTATTGGCGCATCTCCACCTGCGACACCTGATGTCCCATCATCTCCAGTAGGGTCAACAAAAGAATCATCACCGGTATCTAAAGGATCATCCGTCCCAGGTAGGGGGTCATCTCCACCAGATATGGGTTCACCGTCCAAAGGGTCGTCATTAGGGTCTATTGGTGGTGTATCTTCATTGCCAGTTGGCGGTGGATCATCAGTGCCAGTGGGTGGCGGATCTTCATTGCCGGTTGGTGGTGGATCGCCACCATCTTCTGGCGGTGGATCACCTTCGGCTGGTGTTTCTGCCGGAGGCTGTTGTTGATCTTCGCCTTCGCCTTGCTGCTCGCCTTCGCCTTGCTGCTCGCCTTCGCCTTGCTGCTCGCCTTCGCCTTGCTGCTCGCCTTCGCCTTGCTGCTGGCCTTCGCCTTGTTGCTGACCTTCACCTTGTTGCTGACCTTCACCTTGCTGCTGGCCTTCTCCATCTCCACCGTCACCTTCTCCCGGGCCTTCTTCTGGCGGCGGAGGGGGTTCTTCATCTGTGGGTTCAGAGCTGTGGCCTTCGGTAAAATTTTCTGGTGGTTCGAGCAGTTCGGTTATTTCGCCTGTTTCATCGATTTTGGCATAAGAAAAGTCTTCCCCTTCACCCAGAGGTAATTCTTGCTCCGCGCCGCCAACTTCAATGGTGACATCAACCGCGCCATCCCAAACCGCAATAAACACTTCTCCATTGATAATTTCGATTTCGTAGTGGGTACCACGAATACCAATACTGCCCACAGGGGTTTTTAATTGGTAATTGCCTTTGTCAGACTTGATTTTTCCTGTGACTGAGCGCAAACCGCCTTTGACCAGCTCCATCACCACTGAGCCGGTTTGGTCGGCGGCATTAAATTCGTAGTTTGAGATCAACAGCTCGCTGTTTTCTTTTAGCGCAATCATACCGCCGTCGGTCATTCTTAATTGGGTTTTGGAGTTGGCATCGGTTTTAATCTTGTCGACCCCGTATATGGGTGAGCGGCGTCTTAACCGACGTTCGGCTGTGGTGGTGGTTTCAACCGCTTGAACCTTGCCTTTGGCAATAATGGTTTTTCCGGCGACCACTTTGGCCATCACTGAACCTGGCAACGCCATCAATGCTGCGGCGACCATCAGGGCGATGGTGCTTTTTTTCATTCCTGTTGTCTGTGTGCTCAAGGCTGTTGGCAGTATATTCATGACTCTATATTGGTGGTTCATGACTGTATCCTCGTTCATGACTGTATCCTCGTTCAAAATTGTACTGTATAGCTAAAGCTGACTTCGTCACGATTATAAGCGTAAATCGGCACGTTAGAGCGTTTGTTGCTGTGACGGAACTTGGCTTCAAGCAACATCGAATCGTTCATCAGATAACGCCAGCCAATACCGGCCCGGGCAAAATCTTCGTCTCGTACCGCACCAAAGACCGGGTGAATGACATCGTAATTGGATTTTTGATATTGCAGCTCAAAATTGGCCTGATGCTGGGGTGTCACGACATAAGTGGTTTTGTAGTCGAGCTTGTAGTAGTGGTAGCTCTGGTGTTTGGTGCCGGACTCTACTGAACGGATGTCAGTATGGTTGGCACTGAAAATATGTTGCCAGCGACCGCTGCGGTACCGGGCTGTGGTGGTGGCATAAACGTCTCTGACATCCAGTGAAGTACTGATGCGGCTGTCTATTTTACCAAAGCCTACCTGTGCTGAGACTCCCCAGTTGGCGTTGATTGGCAACATCCAGTTGGTCGAAAAGCCATATTGGTCACGGTAATGGGTTTCGTCGAGGATCATCGGCCTGAAAAAAGTACCGACCTGATAAGTGAAATCACCCAACACGTCTTGAAATTTTAACGAGACATCGGCCAGCGTGCGCTCAAAAGCCGGGGTGCGTTTGTAGTCGGTGCTGAACAGAGCAATTTGACCAATAAGCAGACTGTTTTGGTTAAAGGGTTCTTGATATTGGGCTTGATAACTGAGGTTAAACGGCAGGTCTTCGGTTTCTTTACTTTCATCAGACAGCGGAATGGTGGTGCCAAACTGTTCGATAAACACCTCGTCAATGGATGTACCACTGTTGATGTTGGTATCAAAACCACCACTTACGCTGAATATCTGCTTGAACTGGCGCTTTTTATCAGTGATGGCGGTATCGACCTGAGCGATAAAACCATTAATGGTGTCGATAAAGTCCGGATCACTGGAGTCGTTTCTGAGCTTGACCAATTCGTTTTTAGACGCGGCAAGGTTGTCGACATGGTAATAGGATCGGGCTAGTTGAAAACGGGCCTGCTCCCATTTTGGTTTGTTGATGACGGCTCGCTCAAAGGCAAAAACCGAATCTTCATAAGCTTTGGTTTTAATGGCCGCCATGCCCATCAAAAAGTCGAATCTGGCTTCACCTCCGTAGTCCATAACGTGCTTGTTTGACAGCACATAAGCTTCGGCGTAACGCTTGGCTTTGACCAAATCGTTGAGTTGCTTAAGGACTTGGGCTTCGGTTTTTGTTTCACTTTTGGCTTCACTCTGCGCAATTGCTGACGGGATACCGGTCAACATTAAACAGGCAGCGACAAGCACTATTTTTGTTAGTGCATTTTTTCGTGCTTTTTTTTCTATTAGAGGCATTTTTGGATACATATAGGACCCTGAAGATTGTTATTCCATTGCCGCCTAAGTATAGACGGTATTATGGAAAAGATAGCTCAAAAACAATGAATAATGCAACACTAATGATCAAATTAGTTGCTGTTCAGGTAAGACCCTGTCGGGAGGGAATGCCGGGGACAAGAGAGTGAAGTTGGTGCACCAGGTCATTGATTCATCAACTGTTTGAGTTATTCTGCTGGGGTGTTGCCGTAACTGAGAAATTGTTTGTGCAAGGTTTTAAGGCTGAATTTGTCACCCGCTTTGGCCTAGTAGACCGTGCGCAGCTCATAAACCTCGCGATGGGCAGCAAAGCCGCTGCCCCCAATCGTTTTTTTAGAATATCCCTGAAATCGAGTTGATCAGGCCATTACGGAGGGTAAAGGCGGCTTCTTCATATTCAAGGTTAACTTTGTTGGCCGTAGACACGATGCGAGTTTGGTACTGTTTCATATCTGTGGTGCCGCTGCTGGTAACTCGTCGATGGCCGTTGGCACCCATTCTTATTCGGGTATTTTCTTGGGTTTTGAGCACTTCACCCTCGCGAGCCCTGACCGAAACCAGTACATCGGTCACGGCGGTATAATAAACATCGCTGGTACTGGCCTCAACGGCCATGCCAATTAAGGCACCGGCTATTACTGCAGCTACTTTGCCATCGCCACTGCCAAAGGCCGAACCGATATAACCGCCGGTCAGTGCACCTTCAAAACCTTTGTTTAGGGCATTTTCACCATATTGACCATCGTCTTCAGTTACTCGGCGAACATTGGCCTGTAACCAGTAATTGGCTCGTTCTGGATCGTCAGTGACCTGATAACCCCGATGGCGCAGTTTTTCTTTAATTTGATTTTCGAGCTCAAAAGCGGGTTGGTCTGAGGTATTGCGGATTTGCACGAAGATGATGCGTTTGTCTTCACTCATGGGGTCGAGAAAAATGGTTCTACTCATTTTGGTTTGCGAGTGTAAATCAGATTTGGCCATGGAGGTATAAATGGCAGAACAGCCACCTAAATAGAGGCTGAATAATACCAGAGTTAATAGTTGTACTGTTTTGCTTCTCATTTTGTTGGTCCTTCTTTGAGGGTATACAGCAAGTATACGCCGGTAAAGTGAACGTTAACTGAATGGTGTGGGGGATAAAATGTTAGTTGTTAATGGTTAAACAAGCTGCCAAAGTACCCATCACATTAATAACGTGGTGATTCATTGTGATCGAATAATGGGTCGCTGCGACTTCCTGCAGGCGAAAAAGTTAAACGATTATGAACCAAACAACTAACTCACGTGGTCGTAACGTCTGCATATATACATTGTGGCTATGTTTTATGGCTTGTTCTTTTTCCAAGGTATTTGCCAATGGTGAATTTTTGCGGTTGAAACAATTATCAGTCAACCAGGGACTCGCCAAGGCGCATGTCAATAGACTATTGGTGGATCATGCGGGTTTTTTGTGGCTTGCCACCAAGGGAGGGTTAAACCGTTATGACGGCTACGAAATCATCACGATCAAAGGGCCTGATGGCATTTTTGTCGGCACTGAAATCCCTTATATATTCCAAGACTCTGTCGGTCTGATGTGGATCAGCCATGCTAATAGCGGTTTGTACACGCTGGATTTGACCACTAATAAATACACCAAACGGCTGGACGAAAACTTGTTGGGCAAACCCGCTGAAGTAAGATTGGTTGACGCTATTGTCGAACAGGATAATGGTGACTTGTGGATGGCTTCCACCCAAAACCTACGGTTGTTTCACCGTGAAACCGGTAGAATTGAGGTGGCTTTTTCGCTCACTGGTCGTGGCAGTAAGATTGACATCATCCGGTCTTTGTTGCTTGAGGGTGAGCATTTGTATATCGCCACCTCTTTTGGGCTTTATGTGATGAACATCAATAGCCGGCAATTCAAAAAAATCCCCCACAGCCCTCATGCCCAACCCAATGAAGGGCAGGCCAATACCAAGTCACTGTATTTGGTTGATAATCAATTGTGGGTCGGTACAGTGGAAGGACTGTATTCGCTTGATGTCACCAATATCCAAGCGGTGATTGAAGGCTCCCAACAACCACCCATCCCGGTAGAGCGAATAAATTCCCGTAATATCTGGCGGATAATGCATTACGAAAACATGTTTTATATCGGCACAGATGAGGGTCTGTATCGATATGATTATAGTACACATATTGCGGAAAAAGAGTGGGCATATTCGGACGATAAAAAATTCGCAATCACCGACAATCACATCCGCGATATTGTGACTGACAGCCGGGGTAACCTTTGGCTGGCTTCGCGGATGGACGGGGCATTTTACTGGAACCCATATACCTCAACGTTTAAAACTGTTTATCGTAAAACAAACGGCCTTAACGAACTTAGCGACAACCTTGTATGGTCGTTACATCAAACCAAGGACGGCGCGCTGTGGGCGGGGACACAAAACGGTCTCAACAAGATAGATTTGGCTACTGGGCAAGTCGAATCTTATCTTGTCTCGGACGACAAAAAAGCAGTGCGGGACCACGGCACAATTTATCGCATCATGGAAGGTGAAAATGGTATTTTATGGCTAGTGACCGGTGAATTCGACGAAATTCTTGTGGCCTTTGATACCAAAACCAAAACCAAAAGAACCTTGTTGCTGGCAAACCCGCAGGCGCAGAAAATTGTCGCCGAGGGCGGCGTGGGTTATTACCTTGATGAACAGGGGTTTGTGTGGTTTGCCAACCGTGATGGTTTTTATCGTTACGACACAGCAAAAGGCACTGTGAACGAGTTGACCGGTCTTAAAGACGCGTTTCCCCCCGAGTTGACTACCGGTTTTCTCGGTAACCTACCCAACCGCCCAGATTCCATTTTAGTGTCGAGTTTCGGCCTGTTGTGGTTGTACGATATCGAACGTAATCAGGCCACTCAAATCTATGCAATTCCCGGTTTTAACCCTCAGGATTATACTTCGGTCGAAAGCTGGGTCATCGATAAATATAACATACTGTGGCTGGTCATTGCCGGGCATGGTTTGGTTGGGCTTGATGCTAATACTTTCGAGGTTAAATACCAATATGATCAGGTTAACAAATTACCCAACGACATCATTTTTGGCCCGCAGTTGGATGAAACAGGTGACGTGTGGCTCAGCTCCCACCAAGGCATAGTACGGCTTGACAGTGCCACCCATCATTTGGCGCATTTTATCATCAAAAATGGGCTGGCCACCAACGAATTCAACGGCGGGGCCAATATCAACTCTTCCACGAAACTGGATAATGGCCAGTTGGCTTTTGCCTCTATGAAAGGCGTAACAATTTTTGATCCCAAGCGACTCGAATCACAAGATCGAAAGGTTTATCAAACAAAAATTAGCCGTATAGAATTGATGTCACGCAAATCAGAATTGTATCTGGGGGGGTTGAATGGTATGCAACTGATACTAAATCACGATGATTTTGGTTTAAAAATAAGCCACAGCACATTGGATTTTAACAATGAAGCAATAGAACGCTTCAACATTCGTTTAGCGGGTGAGGAAACCATTGAATATCAAAATAGTAACGAACATTCAACCACCTTTTCACAGCTGCAACCTGGGGACTATACTTATACAGTCACCACATTTCAGTTGTCGTTAAATAAAGATATTAAAGTTAACAGCAATCGGTTGTTGAATGAAAAAAGTTCAGCGTTGAAGATCACCGTTTTACCTCCGCCGTGGCAAACCTGGTGGGCTTACTTAATTTATGTCGTGGTTTTTGTGATCTTGACTTGGATAGTTATTTTTAATCGGATCAGTAATGAACGTAAAAAAATTCAAATTGAGCGTGCGGCTGAAATGGCCGAATCCTATCGTATAAATAACATATTGAGTAAAATAGGCACTCAAATCAGTGCCACATTGGTACCGCAGGAGATATTTGCAATATCTTGCAATCGGATTAGAGAATTAATGGAAGTTTCACTGTTTTCTATTGGTTTTTATCAAGCTGACCGACAAAGTATTGAATTTGAACTGGTCATTGAAAATAATAAATATCTGCCGCAACAGCGCATTTCAATGACTGACAAGCATCACCCTTCAGTTTGGTGTATTGAGCATCTTGAACCCTTTATTGTTAACGACCTGATGCGTGATTTTCCGAACTATTTCTCCGGTTCAACCGGGCTCCACGATAAAATAAATAGAAAAACAAAATCTTTGGTTTATTGGCCGTTGACTGTTGGCGAGCACATTATTGGTGTTTTGACGATACAAAGTCATCAAGCCAACGCTTACGATGAAAACAAACAAAATATGATCCGCACTTTGGCTTACACAATTGCCATTGCTTTGGATAATGCTACTAACTACCGAAAAATAGAACAAAAAAATAACGAACTCATTGAGACTCAGCAGCAATTGGTACAGTCAGAAAAAATGGCTTCATTGGGTGTGTTGACCGCAGGTGTGGCCCATGAAATCAATAATCCGACCAATTTTGTCCATGTCAGTACTCAAAATCTTGAAGTTGATTTGTCACGTTTCGAACAATTCCTATTTGACTTGGTTGGCGATGATGCTGATGAAGAAATTACAGACAGCTTTCGCCAACAATTCGAACCTCTATATCAACATTTAGCAACAATCAAAGACGGCACGGAGCGAATAAAACTGATCGTCAGGGATTTGCGTGCTTTTACCCAATTGGATTCTGCTGACAAGAAAACGGTGTTCATTACCGATTGCCTACAATCTACTGTTAACTTGGTACAAACCAAGTATTTGGAGGTGGCATTGTTTGTCGTTGATTTCAAATCCCGACCCGAGATGCTGTGTTACCCTGCCCAACTTAACCAGGTTTTTATGAATTTGATTGTCAATGCGTGTGATGCTATCCGTGAAAAGCAACAACATCAAACACCGCCAACCCAAGGACGAATTGTCATAGGTTGCCAGACGACAGCAGACGAGGTGCAGATCACAGTTCAAGACAATGGTTGTGGTATGGACGAACATACCCAGAATAAATTATATGAACCGTTTTATACGACAAAAGAGGTTGGCGAGGGCACTGGTCTGGGTTTGTCTATTTCGTATGGCATTGTGCAAAAACATGGTGGCCGGTTGACGGTCACCTCACAACTAAATGAAGGTACCACTTTTGTCTTGGGTTTGCCAAGACAGGATACAAAATCATCGCTTGAAATAACCCCTTGACCTTGGATTAAACTCCAAGGTTTATACTGCCGTTCATGCTTCAATCAACTATTATTAAGGCAGAGGTAAAAAGTCATGATGCAAATCGGCCAACTGGCAAAAAAACTTGGGGTTAAAACCGATACCTTGCGGTTTTATGAGAAAAATGGGCTACTGGCGCCCTCAACCCGTTCAGATTCGGGTTATCGTTATTATTCAGGTGCCGATCATCAACGGGCCTTATTTATTCTGCGCTGTAAAAAGGTCGGGTTTACGCTGGCCGACATCAAAGAGCTTTTGTCTATCCGTATTGATAAGACCAGTCACAGTTGCGAAGATGTCAAAAAACGCACTACCGCTAAAAGGCTGGATGTAGAAATGCGCATAGCCGAGCTGGAACGGTTCAGGGATTCACTCATTGTGCTGGAAAAGGCCTGTTGTGGCGGGCCCGAAAGTGCCGAGTATTGTTCTATTTTGGATGCCTTGGAAGAGAAAGGAGCAACCAATGCTAATTGATAATTTTGTGATCTTGTTTTTGGCATCAGCCCCATGGCTGTTGTTAGGTTTGTTGATTGCTGGGCTTATTCAGGTGTTCGTGCCAACCGATACCATGAGTAAACACCTGGGCAAAGAAGGTATAGGCAGTGCTGTAAAAGCCGCTTTTATTGGCGCTCCTTTGCCATTATGTTCTTGCGGGGTTATTCCTGCGGCACTTGGATTGCGTAAAGCCGGGGCGTCAAAAAGTGCCACCACATCGTTTTTGGTCGCCACGCCCGAAACCGGGGTCGATTCTGTCACCATGTCTTATGCTTTGTTGGGGCCATTTATGGCTATCATGCGGCCAATTACTGCGATTGTTAGTGCCATTGTCGCCGGGGCTTTGGTGGGCAAAGATGATTATGTGCCCGAACAACCCCCAGCCAAAGCAAGCAGTTGTTGCTCGGGTAAAAATAAAAGTAAACCGGTAGAACAAAAAGCCTCGACACTTCGAGAAAAATTGCTGCAAAGCCTTGATTACAGCGTGACCGACATGTTGTCTGGCACTGCGATGTGGTTGCTCATTGGGTTGTTTTTCGCCGCTTTGGTGCAAACTTATGTGCCTAACGACTTTTTGGCGCAGTGGGGCAGCGGTTTGATTGCCATGGTGGTGATGGTGATCATCAGCATTCCCATGTATATCTGTGCCACGGCTTCTACGCCTATTGCGGCGGGATTGTTGTTGTCTGGTGTCGCACCTGGTGCGGTGTTGGTGTTCATGATGGCAGGGCCGGCAACCAATGTCGCGACATTGGGTGTTGTCGGCAAAGAGTTGGGTAAACGGGCGGTTGTCGCTTATTTGGTTGGCGTGATTGGCACTGCAATGTTGTTTGGCTGGTTGACCGATTTTTTGGTGGCCACTTACGGTTTTGAAGTCGCACCGCAAATTGGCCATGAACATCAGATGTTGCCACAGTGGTTGGTGCTGGGCAGTGGTTTTATGCTGGCGCTGCTGATGCTGCGTAACTTTATGATGAAGTACTTTCCAACGCTTTTACCGCTTGGTAAAGCGCCTCATTAGCGGGTGCTTCAAGACATAACTGGCGGGCCTTGCCGAGTAGATAACCATTAATATAGTCTATTTCGGTGGTGCGGCCTGCTTTCACATCCTGATGCATCGATGAGTAATTATTAGCGGTGCCCTTTATCACTTTATAGCAATTGTTGCGCAGTTCGTCGGCAACAAACGGGATGCCGCAAGCGTTGGCAATAGTGGCTATCTCACTGCAAAGACTGTTTATCGTAGGCTCATGCTGCACATCAGCCAACTGGCCATTTTTGACGTTAAGGGTTGCCGTTAACGGGTTGATGACGCAGTTGATGGCCAGTTTTTGCCACAGTACAGCGTTGATATCTTCATGCCAACTCAACGGCGTCAGAATTTGATCGAGAACTTTGTTGAGGGTTTGGGTCAACTTTCTTTTCAGCGGCGGGCCAAATCGGCCTATTTTGGTTTCGCCAAGCCCTGTATGGCGTACATGAGTGGCGTTTAATCTGTAAGCCCCATGGGTGGTTGTGGCAAATAACAGGGGTTGTTCGACGCCAAGTAACTGCTGAACTTGCTCCACTGTGCCCATGCCGTTATGACATAGAATGATCACTGTTTGTGGGGTTAGCCGGGGTTTAATTTGTTCGATAGCCGGTAAAATGTCATAAGCCTTGAGCGGGACAAGTAAGGTATGAATGGGGGCGGGTGAATCATAACCGCCCAATGTCACTTTAAATTGTGATTGAACGCCATGGGTATTGGTCAGGTCAGTTAACTGCCCGATGGGTGGCCCTTGATGGTTTTTAATAATCAAGCTGACGTCGTGATTGAGTCTGCAAAGTTCGCTGGCCCATAACAATCCGATAGAGCCACGACCGATAATATGCCAATCAGCCATTTTTGTTTTTCCTTCTATCGTGCCATTTACTCGTGAAGACGCGCCAAAAATCCAGTGCAGCAAAGAGCAATACAATACCCAGCACATCGGCAATCCAGTCATAGATATCGCCACTGCGATAACCCGTCAGGGCTTGTAACCATTCAATTAGTGCACCGTAAATCGCCAGCAGGGTAAATTGTTGTGTTCGGGTCATTGAGTAAGCGCGGATCAGCAAAAAGCACAGGATAAAAAATAATCCCATATGCACAATCTTGTCAAAGTGGGGGATATTGATACCGGAGTGAGTCACACGGGAGAGCAATTTAAAGGAGAAAAAACTGAAAACGCCCCAAAAGAGCCATTGGTTTTGAAGAACTTTGTTTGGTAGGATTGAGCGCAACTGGCGAATATCTTTTTTTGCAATTAATGCGGCGGATTATACGATAAAATCTGCAGTACAAGCCAAAACATCAAGGTTTTTTTTCGGTGCCGTTCTTGGACAGGCACCTAGCATTTGTTTCTGGCTCATAACAGGCTATAATCGCCAAAATTTTGAATAACCAGTTTAAGGAATTCCCATGCCTTCATTTGATGTCGTTTCAGAGGTCGATTCTCCAGAGATCCTCAATACCACCAGCAACTGTACTAAAGTGCTCAGCACCCGTTTTGATTTTCGAGGCGTTGACGCCAGTTTTTCGGTCAAAGATGATGTGATCACCATGAAAGCCGAAGCCGATTTTCAGGTGCAGCAGATGCAAGATATTTTGATAGGCCAAGCGGTCAAGCGCAAAATTGATGCCGCGTCACTGGATATCAAAGAAACTGTCCATTCGGGCAAGACTTTCTCAAGGCAAGTGCATTTCAAACAAGGGGTTGAAAAGGACGTTGCTAAGAAAATTGTCAAGGCAATTAAAGATAAAAAACTCAAAGTTCAGGCCGCCATTCAAGGTGAAGAGCTGCGGGTCACCGGCAAAAAACGTGATGACCTGCAATCGGCAATGGCAATGATACGTGAAGGTGATTTTGGTCAGCCTTTTCAGTTTAAGAATTTCCGAGACTAAATCAGCCGCTCGCCAAACAACCGCTGAATCTTATCGAGCTTGGGTTGAATGATAATGTGGCAATAGGGCACGTCTTGGCGGAGATTGTAAAAGTCTTGATGCCCATCTGGTGCCGGATAAAATGGCATGGCAGGGCGCAATTCGGTGGCGATAGGGTCATCAAACAACGCTTGAGTGGTCATTTCATTCATCATGTTTTGGGCCGTTTGGCGTTGTCCGTCGCCATGGTGAAAAATCACCGAGCGGTACTGGGGACCGACATCATGGCCTTGCCGGTTGATTTGGGTTGGGTCGTGAGCGGCAAAAAATACCGCTAGTAACTGCTCATAGGGCAAAATTGCCGGGTCAAATTCGATGTGTACCACTTCGATATGGTCGCTTTGTCCGCTACAAGCAATTTCATAGCGGGCTGTGGCGGCATCACCCCCGGCAAAACCGCTGGCGACAGTCATCACTCCTTGAATTTTTCGAAATACCGCGTCAAGGCACCAGAAGCAGCCGCCGCCGATGGTTGCCGTATCATGGCCTGTCTGTTGTGTGTTACTGTGCATTGTAATTACTCTTGTTGAAGTTCTATACTTACAGTTATATGGCCTTAGATGATGATATCAAGCATACCTTAATGAAGAAAAACAAAAAACAATGCGCTTATTGTCGTAAAATGCGGGCGACTATCGTGTGGGCCATTGTGGTATTTATCGTTTATTTTAACTTTTACCTGTAGCATTCGGTTAACATCCTGCCTTAAAGGCGATAAACTAATGTAACAGGTTGATTAGTCGCATGACTTATTGGTAGAGTCTGCGCATTACTTTTAGATAGTGCCCCTCCTTTTAACTATGTGTGGGCACTGGCTGTGTGGTACATGGATGTACCATCATTTCAATTTATTGAAATGTGAGCGAAGTTTCACTTGCTTAAACGCAGCGGTTTCTTGAAACCTTAAATGGACGTGAGTTTCAAGACGTTAACTAGATAGCTAGGAGAAAGTGCTATGAGGTCGGATCTTGAACGTGCTTTTATATTAAGTGGTCGAAATACCATTATACATAAACAGAAAAAACTCGATTTGTTGATTGTTAATGATGAAAATGATCCAATTTTAAAAGTCACTCATCATGGCATCAGTTTATTTAAGGACGATTTGCCGAAAAACCGCCGGGATGCTAAAGAACGTTACCTTGAGGTCATTTATGTAGCGGCACAAGAAATATTCAGTGAGCCGAAAACATTGCTGTTTTTGCAATCATTGGATGGTCGTGAGTACAAGATTGATTATTCAAAGAAAGCCACCAAGCAATTTGTCAAAGTTCACCAGGAAAGTTACTTGTAATTGATTGTTAAATAACCGTTAAAGGAATACCCTTGCCAGACGTTAATATCCAGCTAGTTGAAGGCGGTAAGAAAGCCAAGCTCACTTTATCCTATCGCGGAGATGGTGTTGCGCTGGAAAAAAACAGCTTCATCAAGCAGTTAGAAGCTTCTGAAATTGGCAAGTTCTTTTTGTTGATGGATGAATTTTTAATTGTCCTTAATGGTTACAATCAATTTGTTGATGCCCTTCATGCACACGAGGACGGTATTGGTACCGAGTTCAGCGGTGTTGTGGCCGAAAAGAAAAACGCACATTTAAGGATTGTCATTGCTGACGATGAAATGAGCGCTGATGCTCAAATTTTCAGTGCTTACGGCGGCAATCATGTGTCGGCCAATCAGATAGTTAAAGCCGCCCAAGAGCAAAGCGTTACCTTTGGTTTTGACAAAAAAGCCATTGTTGCACTGGCTGGTAAAGCCAGTAAAAGCGACCCCGGCTCGGATATCCAAGAAACCATCGCTTTTGGCAAAGAACCCATCCAGGGAGTCAATGCCAAGTTTGAACAAACGGTGCCCTGCTTTAAAGACCGAGTATTAAAACCCCAGAAGAAAAACGAAAAGACCGATTCAGTGAACATGCGTGATTTGGGCGTTTTGGTGTCGGTAAAACCCGATGATGTGGTGATGAAAAAAATCCCCATGACCAAAGGCCAAAGAGGCAATACGGTTACCGGTGAAGTGATGGAAACCGTCGATGGCGTTGATGCCGAATTGAATCCGGGTGACGGCACTCAAATATCACCCAAAGATCCCAACCTGCTGGTGGCAACCATTACGGGTTTGCCGAGAAAAATTGAACGCGGCATGGCAGTCGAAGATGTATTTGAAGTGCCCAAAGTGGATGTGTCTACCGGCAACATTGATTATGACGGCAGTGTTATCGTTAACGGTGATGTTGGCGAGGGCATGACTATTACCGCCAATGGCGATATTAACATAACGGGTTATGTTGATTCTGCCATGGTGATTGCCGGAGGTGATATCGTCATTGGCAAGGCCGCGATTGGTCGTCAAATGGACGGTGACGATGATGTTGATTGTTCTACGGTGGTCAAGGCTAAGGGGAATATCTTTATTCGTCATGCCCAGTATATAGAAATACACTGTGACAATTTGGTGACCATTGAAAAACAACTGCTGCATTCGCAGATCACGGCCAAAAGTGTCTTGGTTGGCACCGAAGAAAATCCTAACGGTAAGATCATCGGCGGCAAACTCAATCTGACAGAATCATTGAAAGTCGGCGCACTTGGCGCGCCAGCGGGCAGCCATTCTGAGGTGTCATTTAATCAGTTGTTCGACAAGGTGGTCGCCAAGCGAGATCAACTCAGGATTAAAACCGAAGAACAGAAAAACATCATGGAAGACATTAAAACCGCCGTTGACCATATTAAGGAATTACCCAACAGCGAAGAAAAGAAATCTTTGTTGACCGAGAGTATTGTCAGCTTTGAAAAGCACAAAAAAATCCACAAACATTTGCAAGCTAAAAGCAAAGCCCTTGAAAACAAACAAAAAGACCTGTTTGCCGCCACCAAAGTCGAAGTTAAAGACCGCATCTATTCGGGTATCGATTTTAAAATTGGTAACGAAAAAACCCGCACCAAACGAGAGCATGGCCCCTCTAAGGTTTTCTTGCTTGATGGGAAGTTGCGGATTGATCCGCTGACGTCTTCGTAGGTTTTGTCGTCGGCGTTGCCAATAGCTTGATAGATGGGGTTAATGGATGTTTGCTTCGGCTGGAATAAAGACCCGATGGGTTACGGCTCGTACCTCGCCTAACCCATCCTCCATATGAGTCATTTTAAAGGGGGGGAGATGTTGCCCACAACCCCTGAAATAACCTCACACCGGAGGATGGGGTGAGGCACGAGCCGGAGTTAGGTGAGGAACGAACCGTAACCCATCAAACCCAATGACCAGCCAACACCAAATCCCACTATGAAATACAATGACCAGCCAGCACCAAACCCCACTATGAAATACCATGACCAACCTACCTCTACTTCACAATAAAACCCATATACGACCACACTAAAAACTGGCTTGACAATTGCATAATCTCACCAACAATACCTGAATTTTGTCGGTGGGACAGTGAAATGAAAAAGTTTGTACATTTCAAAATCGTAATGATTTTATTGCTTGGTTTAACGGGCTGCGGTGGCGGCGGTGACAGTGGCACGCCCAGTACTGGCGGTGGGGGGACCAATACTACCCCTAGCGTTAACGCCGGAGTTGATCAAAGTGTCAACGAACAACTGGGGGCGACAGTCAATGCTATTGGCTTTCCTGCTGGGGGGACTTTTTCGTGGACACAAACTGCCGGTCCGGTGCTTGCCGGTTTTCCGGCGGCAGAACAGTCGGTCAGTATTACCGCCCCGGCGGTGAAAACTGAGCAGACGATCACGCTTAGAATCGAATACACCACAACCAATGGCCAGGTTGTTACTGATGACGTTGATGTGACAGTTGCACCCATTAATCATGATCCGGTGGCCATCGCTTCACTGAAAACCCCAACCAGTAATCCGGTTGCACCCGACAGCACGGTAGTACTAGATGCCAGTGCCTCGTTCGACCAAGATGCCGATGGGATAATCACCAGTTACTCGTGGGAGCAAGATGAAGGCTCCCCGGTGGTATCCCAGCTTAACGGGTCTTCGTCGGTCGAGTTTCACTTTGTGGCGCCGGTGGTTTCTGCAACCACAGCTTTCCCCTTTAAACTCACAGTTACCGACGATGAAGGTGGTGAATCTGAATATGACATCACGGTTCATGTCGACCCTAGCTTGAGTGTGGTTTCGGTTGACGGTGGGGCCGACAGGGTGGTCAACGAAGAGCAAGCTGTAGTGTTGACGGCGACCGGAGATCCGGTTGGCGGCACTTTTAAGTGGGCTCAACTGACCGGAGACGAGATCAGTGCTTTTCCAGGGGTTGGGGCGAGTGTTGAATTTGTCACCCCAACC
>JABSOG010000389.1 GCA_013216025.1 Algicola sp.
GCCATTATTGCGGTAGACAGCAATCAATGTGTCACCTTAATGAATCCTGCGGCTGAGAAACTGTTTAATAGTCGGTTTGAGGAGATTCAGGGGTGGCCGATAAAAACACTCGGGCTACAAGAGATGGTGTCAGGTGAATGCAGTAAGGTCGTCGAGTTTTCTGTTAGGGACACTCACCTTAAGGAAATGACAAAGAAGGTTTACCTGCGTACGGATGAGTACTTTGAAAAAGGCATCAGGCAGAAACTCATCTTTATCACCGATATACAAGACATACTGCGTGAAGAGGAGCGGCAGGCATGGCAGAAGTTATTAAGGGTATTGAGTCATGAAATCAATAATACTTTGGCGCCGATATCCTCGATCAGTGAAACCCTGTCTGAACTGGTGTCAAATCATCAAGCTTTGAATCAAATCGACGCTGAACTGGGGGCTGATTTGACCGAAGGTCTGGCCGTTATCACCGAACGTGCGAATTCACTTAACCAATTTATTCAAAGTTATCAGCAGCTGAGCAGGCTACCACCGCCAGATAAAACTGTGTTTGATATCGAGCCATTGATGCGAGCCACTGCTTTACTCTTTGATGACGTCACGATTGAGCTTATTGAGCAATCATTAAGCATTTACGCCGACCAAAACCAATTGCAGCAAGTGATCATTAATCTGGTTAAAAATGCGCGTGAATCAATGCAAAACAACCCGAACGGAAAAATTGAACTGTCATGGGAGACACTCGGTGATCAGGTCAAAATCCAGGTGCTTGATGAGGGTGGGGGGATAGACAATCCTGATAATTTGTTTATTCCCTTTTATACCACCAAAGAACAAGGCAGTGGCATTGGTTTAGTGTTGAGCAGGCAGATCATTATCAATCATGGTGGCGATATAACCGTCACCAACAGAGCTAACCCTGTCGGGGCAGTGGCCAGTGTTTATTTGCCCCACGCACAATCCACAATGCCATAATCGAGATTTTGGTTCACTTTACTCGTCTCGATATCGAGATTAGTGAATGTTGGATTTTTACGAACCCCCCTTATCTAATTGAATTTAAAGTGATTCTACTCATTGGCATCCTCGTTGCTCTATCAACTTAACGAATCTTGAATTGATAGTTTAAACAACAAAGCGAGTAAAAGAATGACAATGTTTCCAATTTTAATTTTACACATTAGTGCGGGTGTTATCGGCTTGCTTGCTGGGGCGGCGGCAATGTTTTTGCGCAAAGGATCGCGCTGGCATCGCAAAAGCGGCAACGTATTTTTCGTTTCTTTGCTCATAGTCGCCGTCAGTGCGATGTTTTTGGCGGTGCTCATCAAAAATGAATTTCCGGATGTTCCAATTTTGGTTTTTTACATGGTGGCCACTTCTTGGGCGACCATTAAGCGCCCGGAAGGAAAAATAGGCCGTTTCGAAATTGGCGCGTTTGTGGTGGTATCGGTATTTGCTGCTGCTATGCTCATCCAGGGTTTTGATCCCGCTAACGGTGAAGCAGGTACTAATCAGTCGGGATTGTACTTTTTCTTTGGTGGGGTGGCTGCGCTTGCGGCGATATTGGATTTAAATATGATTGTTCGCGGCGGTCTTGTTGGTGCACACCGTATCGCCCGTCATCTTTGGCGTATGTGTCTGGCGTTTACTGGGGCCCTGGCGTCATTCCTCTCGCAGGAGAAATTCATTCCTGATGTTTTATGGCAGTCGGGTTATCTTTGGGTGCCGCTGCTTTTAATGCTTATTTTGATGGTTTACTGGCTGGTTCGTGTATTGGTTACAAAATACTTTAGTCATGGCATAACAATAAGTGACCGTGCTGTATTTCAGGATTGTGAAAATCGTGTTGTGAAAGAGTCCGTGTAGGCTGGTTCTTGGTTATTGCTTGAAGGTGAAGGGTCTTGTGACAACCTATAGTGGTATTGTCGAAGGCAGGTGTTTTTGGAGGTTTAAACGTCCCTGTGGCCCTCCCTGTCGCCATCCATGGCTCCACCTCAGTGAGCTGCGTTCATCCAGTTGGTGAACGGTCTCACTTCGCCCACCGATCAACACACTCAATCACGCCAGCACCAACCAGTGCTGTGCGGCAAAGCTCTCGGTCTTCTTTATTTAAAAACTCACCAATATCAACGGTATGGCTGTTGTCAGCAAGGCGCAGGGTGACCCGTTCCATCGGTTTAGTGGGTTTGGTTACGTAAAGTTGGGTATCGCTGCGTAGTAGGGTTTGTTCTGAGGTTTTGTCGCCGACACCGCAATGAACGGTGATCTTGTATTTTTCGATCTTAATCCAGTCTTTTTGGTAGCTGCGGTAGCAAACCCGGTAGGTGACGTAGGCCAGTAGTAAAAAATCGAATCCGGCGAAGGGGAGCACCGGCCAAGCACCGACGAGGGTCCAGCCTATGGCGACGATAAAAATGGGGAAGCACATAAACAGTAAAAATAATTTGCTCTGAACCCAAGTAGCCGAGCGGTTGGGTCTTAAAGTAACGAGTGTGCTGTTGTTTGTGCTAACGTTTTCTACCATGAGAGCAAATTTTCGAACTGGAGACATTACCTGTAAGTATATGTCAAATGCGCTTCAATAGGATTAAATCACAAAAGGGTAATAATAGCGTTAATATTACCCTCGTTATTCGTTACTTTATGGACGACCACCTATGCAATCCCATAATTGGTTCCCGCGTTATTGCAATAAATCTTCCCCAATAGGATGAAAAGAACAGGCAGCGTTGATCAGCGAGTTGGCCGTTAAAGATTCTACCCCATACACTTGTGTCACTACGCCGTATTTGCCATTGATTTTACTCAGCAACATATCAAAGTCTCCGTCACCCGAAAGCAAAACAACAGTGTCTACGGTGTGCGCCGTTTCCATCACGTCTATGGTGATGCCGACATCCCAATCACCTTTGGCTGACCCATCGGCGCGTTGAATAAAGGGTTTGAGTTTGACGTCAAAACCGATGTGCTTTAGTGCGCTTTGAAATTTCTGTTGCCTGTCGTCACCCCTGTCTATGGCGTAGGCAATGGCGGTGACGATTTCACCTTGTTCGCTCAATCGCTGCCATAACTTGCGGTAGTTAAATTGCAATCCGTAGGCTTCTCGGGTGGTGTAGTAGATGTTTTGCACATCAACAAAAACGGCGATTCTTTTCAAGGGATTTCCTTAGGTTATCCAAGCTTGGGTTTTGGCTTTAGTGGCCAACCCTATTAACGCGATGGCAATTACAATCACCATGATGGGCATGATAGTACCACCGGGGCCAAAAACAGCGAACGAATTCACGATAAAAAAGGCATGAAACATCTGCACCAATATGCCAACCCCAGAAATAATTAATATCGGCAGCGCCACGGCTTTTTTAATTAATAACGTTATGCAGCCCAGTAAACCACCAAATACGGCAACAGCAAAGGCGCCAATAGCCCAACCGGGGGTGGCATTGTGTAAGTCTTGCTCGGCTTGAGGGAGTTCTGCCAGCATTTCAGGGGTGATGAACAGGCCGCCACCAAAGGCGACTACGCCCAATAAATTCCACACTATGGCAAGGGCGGCCACGGTGTTAACCCAGCTGGGGATCGCAGGTTTTTCTGTGGGTTCGGCGGGGTTATTTTCTGACATGGTGTTTCTCCTGTTAGTATTTTTATGCGGATTTTAATGACGATTATAAGCTTCTTTTAGCCAATTAATCAGTTCATCGTCGACTTGCGCGACATCGGTGAGTCTCACACGGTGCGATACCATAGCATTAAAGCTGCCGGATTTTTCTAATCGTTCGGTGGGTTCATCACCTTTTAGGTTTATACCCACATCTACCCGAGTTTTGGTTGAGGGTTGTATCAGCGCGAACTGTTTGTTATGGCGCAGGCTAACGTAAGCTTTTTTCGGGGCGATTTCAATCCCTTCTAACTCTGATAACTTGTCCATAATGGTGTCATAGATGATTTTTAGCTGTTGTTTGGCACCATTGTATTGGGTTGCCACCAAGTCGGCATCGTCGGGGGTTTCGGGGTTGAGGTGGGTGTGGGCTATCAGGTTGGCAAATCCATGGGTGACGCCATGGTCTGCTTTGAGCATTTTGATTATTTGACCGTGTTTTTCAAGCCCCGATTGTTTGATTATCACCAACCAGTCATTCATTGGTTTACCGGTTTTTTCGTTGACGTTTTTATACATACTGTCAGCCATTTCTTGTGGACTTGCCATGCTCATTCTCCGGTGAAGGTGTTTGTTATGTGTGGTGAATAGTTCAATTGGATATTAAAGTATTACAAAATAATACCGCTCGGACAATTTGATGCTACTTATCAGACCAGTGTGTTTAATCACTGTCGACAGGGTTAAGTTTAATCCCGTACTCATTTAATGAAAGAGGTTTTACATGTATATCAATCGAATCAATGTTTCATTTTTACTGGCGCTGGTCATTGCAGCCCCAGGTTGTGCAGCCAGCGATAGTATGCGGGATATGAGCAAGGGCACCAGTCAAATGGTGAAAGGTTCTGCCCGGGCAGCGGTGGGGTCGGTTAAAGTTGTCGCCAGTGTTGTGGCGATACCTTTTGTTGTTGTGGGGGCTTATGGGCAGGGTAGTAAACGGGCAGGGGATTCGATGTTGGGTTGGGGTATGGGCAAACAGCCTTTGCCGATTGGCGATAAAACGGTGTCTGCGGGGTTGAGTCCCAAGCAGGCGGTAAATGGTCAGGAGGGTATCTGATGAATCGTTGGTGTTGGACTGTCTGTGCATTGCTGGCTTTGACGATGTTGTTTGGCGCCAATGATGCAAATGCGGGCAGTCGAAACGATAAAAACAAATCTAAGTTTACGCCTGAGCAGCTCGTTGATTTTTCGAAGCAAGTCGAAAGAGTAGCGGCCAGTCAGGGGGCTAGGGTATTTATTCTTAGCCGCCTTGGTCGGCCTCAATCTGACTTGACCGAGGGCATTCAATTTACTCACACCGCCATTGGCGTTTATTCGAATATCACCCTGGAAGATGGTACCACTACACCGGGTTACGCGATTTATAATTTGTATATGAAAGTGGGGGATGACACTAAAAGTGAGTTGGTGATGGATTTTCCTGTCGATTTTTTTGCCGGGGCCGAGTTACTCAAGGCGGGGATCACTGTGCCAGATGAAAAGGTGCAAAAGCGTTTGCTTGAGCTGATCCAGTCTGGCCGTTATGCCAAGTTGCACAATCCGAAGTATTCAACACTGTCGAATCCTTACAACAGTCAGTTTCAAAACTGCACCGAATTTGTCCTTGATGTACTCAATGCGGCGATTTATCAAAGCGTCAACAAAGCTCAGCTTAAAGCCAATACCAGAGCCTATTTTAATGCGCAACCGATTAAAATGAGTGGTTTGAAATTGTCGTTGGGCGCGATGTTTATGGATGAGTTGACGTTGGAGGACCACCACTCAAAGGTTAAGACGGCCACCTTTACGACCATCACCAATTACCTGCGCGACAATGATTTACTGCAACACCATGAGGTTGTGCGATGGGCTGAATAAACGTGTTGAAACCAATGTTTCACTACCTGTTACAACAATGTCTTTATGGTTGGCGAAATTGAAGCTAATATTAGTCTGTTAAGCGCAATTTTAAGGAGACGTTATATGAGTGGAAACATTGACACTGGAGTCGGGGTTAAGGTCAGAGCAAGGCCGCTGTCTGCCAAGGAACGTGTACTGACGCTGGACGTGCTGCGAGGATTTGCTCTGTTCGGTATTATGTTTATCAACGTTTATGCTTTTTTCAATCCTGACCCAAGAGCGTGGTTTTCTGTGCCTTGGTCGAATATTGGCCCAGCTGAATACAGCTACGAAGTCTTTAAAATTTTCTTTGTTCAAGGCAAGTTTTATACCTTGTTTGCGTTTTTGTTTGGACTGGGTTTTGCGGTGCAATTGGCCAGTGCCGAGCGCCGTGGTGGCAGTTTTGCTTTGCGTTTTTTATGGCGGATGGTAATTTTGTGGCTGATAGGTGCCGTTCATCTATTGTTTATTTGGGATGGCGATATTCTTCATTCTTATGCCGCTGCTGGTTTATTGTTATTGGTTTGTTTTGCCATCAAACGATTGGTACTCGACAAGCTGGTTAACCGATTTAGCGCAACCCGTGACAAAGCCCCACGGTGGTTAATGTTGGTCGTTGCGGCATTGCTAGTGTTTGGCCCTCAAATCAATTTTGGCCGCGTTGTTTATCAACAAACGCAAATAATGAAAGCCCATGAAGCGGGGCAATCTTTAACGACACAACAGCAGGTTATCGTTGATCGAAACCTCAAACTTGGTGATCCGGCACGCGCTGAGCAACACCAAAAATCGATTGATAAAACCGGGGTTGTTTTTAAAGAGGGCAGTTATGTCGACACGGTGAATCATCGCATAACACATTCCTCAAAACGATTGCTGCCCGGGATGTTTTGGGTCACTTTGTGTGGCATTTTTCTGGTTGGTGCTTATTTTGGTCGTAATGAATTTATTGAACGAGCCGCGCAGTTGCGTGGTGGTTTTGTCAAACTGGCGATTGCTGCTCTGGTTATTGGTGTGCCGACCAGTTTATTGTTTGTTTATGCTTACACGGCCAAACCTGCTGACGGTGGTATTTTCTGGTTTTGGCTGACTTTTATTAGTAAATCGTCATCGGCTTTGGCTTTTGCGCTGATGTATGTGTCTATCATCACCTTGTCGATGCTTACGCCTGCCAAACGTTGGTTGTTACACCTTGCCCCGGTGGGTCGTATGGCGTTGAGCAATTATTTGATTCAATCGATTATTGGCACAATTGTGTTTTATGGTTTTGGTCTGGGGTTGATGAGCAACATCGGCATCTTAATTCAGGTGGGTTTTGTTGTTGTTTTGTTTTCGCTACAAATTGTTTTTAGCCGATGGTGGTTGGCCCGTTTCCGCTTTGGTTTGGTCGAATGGCTGTGGCGTTCGTTGACTTATTTAAAACTACAACCTTTTCGCGTTAAAATATCAAACCCAGCGATGGCCGAGAAGCTTGTCTAATCAATCTGCTGCGCATCTTTATCCATTCATCGAAAAAAAGCGGGCATTTAACGTATCCAATGTTGATGCCTGCCTGCCCACCAAGTATTATCTCATTCGTCTATCACGCATACGATAACGTATACTATTATCCAGTAAAACCGTCGAAAATATTTAAGAGGATCATTCATGTCATTTGTAAAGCAGTTTGTGCTGGTTGGGGTTGTTACCCTGCTGATGAGTTTTAACGCCAACGCCAATCTTGAAATCGGCATTTTTGCCAAAAACGAAGGGCGTTACGATATTGCCTTGAAGTCGTTTCAACCACTGGTTGATTTGGTTTATGGCGCGGCTCAGTTTCAATTGGGTGAAATGTATGAGTTTGGTCTGGGCCTTAAAAAAGACCCGAAAATGG
>JABSOG010000390.1 GCA_013216025.1 Algicola sp.
TGTCCGGCACTCTCATTGAAAAAAGCTTCAAAAAAGTTTGAACAAACACACCATTATTTTACTTTGCTAATGGCAACACACTTTTCATCGCCCTGATGCATTTCTTTTAAGCCCTTTGAGGCAATCAACCCAAGCTGGGGGTTGTTGTCTATCGCTTGTTGCAATTTGGCCACACTGGCGTTGCTGCATAATCTCGGCATGATGGTGTAAACCATGGTTGCTATCAGTTTTTGATCTCTGTCGACATCAAAAGACACCAAATCACTGAGCAACCGATCGGCTAGGGGTTCGAGCAAATGGCCCTGGTTCGACGGAAACATGTAATCCATCGCGACTTTTTGCTTTCGTGCCGTCAGGCGGCCGCTGGTTTTTTCAAACTCTTCAATCCAACGCAGTTTAGCCTCGGCTTTGGGCTGTCTTGCATCGGCGGCAATGGCGGCCAACTCGCCTTGATACGAGGGGTCTTTGGCCTTCTCTTTGGCCAGCAAATCATCGAGGTGTTGATAACCATAACCAGACAAGTGGATCAGTAAATCCCAGCGCATATCTTGGTCGATATCTAATCCGTCGATGCTTTTTTGACCTTCTAGCAAAGCATTCAGTTTGTTCAACGCTTGTGACGAATGACTGGCATTCAAAGCACTATAGAACCATATTTTTTGGTGGTCAGTCCCCGCAGTCTGGGCATTAAGTCCCTGCCATGAAAAGTGTTCGAGTTTACTCAAATAGTCGTTTTTACTCGGATACTGCCCAATCTTAAAACGGTCTAGGTAGCTACGAGCGCCGCCCATGTGGTTCATCACCAGGCCAAGTACCTTAGTATCTTTTTCGTCTTGTATTGTGGCGGTCACCAGATCAATGTAGGTAGTCAGGCTCATTTGTTTGTCGTCAACCAAGTCCCACAGGCTTTGGTAGAACATCGCACGCACCATCGAGTCTTTGATGAGCGGAATGGCCCGCACCACGTTGTTGCGGGTTTTGTCGTCTAAAATCACTTTAACAAATCCCCAATCCCCGTGATTAGGGTAAACCATGTCTGGGCATTGACTGCCAATCAACTCAGGTACTTGGGTTGTTTTACCACTGAGCCTGACGGTTTGGGTATTAATGACTTTGAGTTCTTTGCCCAGTGAATACAAGCCGATGTTTAACGCATGTTCTCGTAAATAAGGGTGATCTTTGGGGTAGCTTTGCGCCAGTGCGAACTGGCTAATCTTGTCATTTTGACATTGATAAACGGCGCGTACCCGGTTTGTGCCAGCTTTATACAACCAGTCTTGAGTCCACTTATCTAAATCTCGCCCAGCGACTTTGCCCAAAGTGCCCATAAAATCGGGCAGTTTTGTTGCCTGATAATCGAAGTCTTTAAAATACTGCCTAATACCGGCTTTAAAAGGCTCAGCGCCTAAAAAGTGGGCCAGTTGATTGAGTACCGATGCGCCTTTTTGATAAGTGATAGTATCAAAACTGGCTACGCCGTTTTTGGTATCACTGACCGGCATTTGAATGGCGTGCGTGGTAACTGAGCTGTCGGCACCGTAGGCCCGCTGTTTGGTGGTAATGTAAAACTTGTTCCAGGCGTTGTCTGATAACCCGGTTTCACCTAGCGCAACGTTAGACATATAGGTCGCGAAACTTTCTTTTAACCACAGGTTGCTCCACCAATCGATGGTGATCAAATCACCAAACCACATGTGTGACATTTCGTGTAACAGCAAACCTGAAACGCGCTCTTTGCCTTCTTTGGTGACTTTGCCACGGCTAACCGTGCTTTCGCTGTAAGTGCCCGCTGCGACGGTTTCCATGCCGCTGATGTTAAAGTCGGGCACAATTATTTGATCGTATTTGCCAAAGGGGTAGCGGTAATCAAAATAGTCATTGAAAAAACCTAGGCCTTTTTTGGTGACATTCATCCAGTGCTGAACATCAACATATTCAGCCAGTGATTCACGGGCAAATAACCGCAGGGGAATGTCTTCAGAGGCGTCTTCAGCAGAACCCTTGAAAGAGCCCTCAGCTGAACTGGTAAAGGAGTCGTGCCAAACATGGTACGGGCCGGCGTGCAAAGGAAAAATATAAGTGCTGAATCGGGCAGACTCTGGAAAGTGCCATTGTTTAAGCGCACCTTTGTCTACCACTTCGCTTTCTCTTACCGAGGTGATCACGGTCCAGTCTGACGGTGCCGTCACTTTTACTTTGTAGCTTGCTCGCAGATTGGGTTGATCAAAACTGGGGAACAGTTTATTGGCTTCATAGGGTTCAAAGTGGGTGTATAAGTAGCTTTTGTTATCGATGCCATCGGTGTAACGATAAAGGCCAGAGCCGTTATCACTGTATTTGTGGCTGTATTTGATTTTTACCGCGGTTTTACCAAGCTTCAGGCTGCTTTTTGGCACTGTGATAAAGTAGTCGTTATAAGCAAAATCAACCTCTTGCCCATTGACCCAAACTTGTTCGACCTTGCCGTGAGAAAAATCAAAGGTCAAGTCATCACTCAAAAGATGATTGTTAAATTCGATGGTGGCTGAGCCGTAAAATTTGCCTGTCTGACTCAAGTCAAAATCTAATTGATAACTAACATCACTGACTTGACGCTTGCGCAGTTGGGCATGGCTGTCACTAAGCCAGTCTTGCACGACTCTGGCAGGTTGACTCGCCACAGTAGTAACAGGGGCAACATGCACAGTGGATTGGTTGGTACACCCGATGGTGGCCAAACTGAACAGGATGAGGGCGGTGGTCTTTTTAAACATCGAGTACGTGGTCCTGACAAAAATTCTAGAACCACGTACTGTACGTCAAAGCGGGTTGTTTTGCATCAATGCCATGAGATAAAATAACGGGTCTAATTTTGCGCAGAAAAAATGTGTTTGCCTCAAAGGTGACCTACCCCCCCTTGCCAATGTCTTTTATGCCAAAATATGTTGTTCATCCATGACATAATCCTGTACTTTTAACCCCCTGTTCACCGACAAAATTCAACCCCGGAGCTATTCCCCATGTTTTGGTCAAAAGCAATTGAGGTATCCACACAGGCATTATTGAGCGGCAGTTTGTTGCCCATCAGCACGGAGCCCAGAGTACTTGTCGAAAACGGCATCCGCTATTATCTACACGTTAAAAATGACAATTCGAAAAAGAAGTTCGCCCCCAAACCGAAAAACTTCAACCCATTTTTACCTTACGACGAAGACATGTTTGTCGCAACAGCTGGTGACAATCACGTTTGCCTACTCAATAAGTTTCCGGTACTAGCCCCCCATTTACTGATCTGCTCGAACACCTTTATTGAGCAAATCACCGCGCTTGATCACAGCGATTTTGCAGCGTGGATATTGGGTTATGACGAACCAGACGTTTTGGGTTTCTATAATGGCGGTTTTGTCGCGGGTGCCAGCCAACCTCACCGCCATATGCAATTGGTCAAAACCGTTAATCCAATGCAGTCAATAACATTAAGTGGCGAACTGCCATTTAAGCATCGTTTGTTTGAATATGACCAGCTTAATGCCGATTCGTTGACTGCTGACTATGCCCAAGCGATGACTGAACTGGGATTATTAGCGAAGCAGGGAGAAAAGTGTGAGCCATACAACATACTACTGACCAGCCGTTGGATGCTGATACTACCTCGCACGTCTAATAATGTTGAAGGGATTTTTGCTAACGGTATCAATTACAGCGGGCATTTTTTGCTGACCAACGAAACGCAAGTTCAGTGGCTTGAAGAGTATGGGGTGTTAAAGTTTTTAACCCAGTGCGCCAGTTAGCGTAGGGCGTGTTAACGTTCCATTTTTGAGCTCTGGAATAGCTAAAAAGTCGTCAATCAAGGCGGATGGCCGCAGGTTTAGTCATCTAAATCAAGGCCATTCAACGAAGAGTGACGGTTTTTTAGCCATTCCCCTTTGGGCTGTGGCCATTTTTCCACCGGCTGCGCTACAATTTGTTCGAATCCAAAGACTATGAGTTTACCACGGTGACTTACTTGTGAACAAAATGGCCTAAAGCAGAGCCTAAATATGGAACTTTAGCACGTCCTAATTTTCAATTCATTAACAATTGATGTACAATGCCGCCGCATAATGACAAGAGAAAAGAAGAAAAATTATGAGTAACAACAGTACTTACGCCGACAATGATCTGTCGGAAGTCAAACAGCTGGGGATGTGGGCCTCCATCGCCAGTTTGGGTTATGTCTTTTGGCTGGTTGGCGGCATGGAGCTGATTGAACGATTGGCTTATTATGGCGTGAAAAGTTCGGCTGGTCTTTATGCCCGAGCACCGGCTGCAGAGGGTGGACTGGGCATAACCGGCTACCAATATGCCAATATTCTCGGTATTTGGGCGATGATCCAAGCCTTTGTCCCAATGTTCTTCGGCGGCATTTCAGACCGAGTGGGATACAAAGAAAGTATTGCAGCCTCAACCGTAATCAAAATCATTGGTTATCTAGTCATGGCTTTATATCCTTCTTATTACGGTTTTATGATTGGTGCCATTCTACTGGCATTAGGGACGGGCATATTCAAACCCGGCATTCAAGGTACACTGGTTAAAGCAACCAAACGAGAGAACAGTACCATGGCTTGGGGCATATTTTACCAAGTCGTCAATGTTGGCGGATTTCTCGGCCCCTTGATGGCCGTTCATATGCGACAACTGGCCTGGGAAAACCTTTTCTATGCCTGCGCAGTGGTCATTTCCTTCAATTTTGTGTTGTTGTTTGCCTACAAAGAACCTGCCAAAGAAGAACGTTTAGAATTACAAAGAAAGGTTAAAGCTGGAGAAGTCAAACAGCACTTTTTAATGAAAGCCGCTTGGATTGAACTGAAAAAACCCATTGTGTATCTCTATATGGTGGTTTTCTCGGGTTTTTGGTTTATGTTCAATGCGCTGTTTGACGTACTACCCTGGCACATTGCTGACTGGGTTGATACCAGTGTCATTGTACGAGACTTGTTTGGTGAAGACGGCACTCGTAATGGCTTCTTCCAGTTCATGTTGGGATTAAACGATGCTGGCACCAAGGTCATGCCTGAGGGCGTGGTCAATTTGAATGCCGGTTTGATCATGCTGACCTGCTTTTTGTTTGCCGCCATGAGCGCAAAAGCTCGCATCACTTCTGCGATGCTGTTGGGTTGTGTTTTAAGTATCATCGCAATCACTTTTATCGGTGCCTTTAATTTTGCTTGGATGACCTTACTGGCCGTGGCTTTATTCAGTATTGGCGAAATGCTGATCAGTCCGAAGAAAAATGAATTTATGGGCAATATTGCGCCAAAAGACAAAAAGGCCATGTATCTGGGTTTTGTGATGTTGCCACAAGGCGTTGGTAATACGCTCGAAGGGTTTTACGGTATGCGTATCTACGAAATGTTTGCCTCTAAAGAGAACTTTTCTCGTGAGCTGCTAGCAGAGCGTGGCATGTCGGCAGATAAAATCGATGCCATCCCAACCGGTGAAGGATTTAAAGCGTTAATGGAGTTTACGGGGGAGTCTCATGAGGCACTGACATTGTTGTTATCTCAAACTCACAATATCGGCATGGCCTGGTACATCATTGGTGCCATTGGTTCAATTTCGGCCGTTGGTATTTACTTCTATGGCCGCTGGCTGATGACCATTCGCAAGTAACTGTAAATTGGGCGTGCTCTATATACTGAGCACGCTCACCCTCTTTATAAAGTCTCTCCTAACCACTGCAACACTTGGTATTCCACGTTCGGTTCATCTTTAAAAATCTCTACACCGTGTCCTTCAGATGACTTTACAATGGTGATCTTACGCGGCTCTTTAGTTAATTTGTGTAGTTCATGAGCCCACTTAGTTCTGAGTCCTCGATTTTCGTTAGACGATATATAATAAACAGATTGCAGTGCTAGCTCTTTCTTACCTGCCAGATTAAACACCGCAGATGTTTTTCCAGAGATACACACCGCCGTCTTCACGTCCATGTTGGCAATGCCCACCGCAGCCAGATTGCCACCGATAGACGCCCCTACAACGGCTATACGCGTACCATCTACTTGCTTCTTACCTTTGAGGTATTTAATCGCCGCCGCCAAACCTTTTGGCGCCAGGGTAGGATCGTTAAACAGCTGACCCATGTTAGCCATTTTGTCTGATTTGCCGTGACCACGCACATCATAAGCCAGCACCACGTAATTCTTGCGCAACAGCGAAGGCAGCATAAAATTCCACTCTGAATGATCTGAACCTCCCTGATGAATGAGGATCACCGCCGCATGTTTCTCGGTTAGCTTTCTTGGTGTCGAATATTGCCCATGCAAGATGACACCATCGGTCGTCACCAATTTAATCGGTTTTGCCTGTACTGGACTTATAGCAAAAGCTAAACATATCATCAGGCAGTTCAATAGGGGTTTAACAAGTTTCATTACATTCACGTCATTGGATAATAAAGTATTTAAAAGACAATAGTGGCTATTGCCCGATAAAGACAATTTATTGTCTTGCATAATCAAAGATTAATGGAATAATCACCCATCCTCAGACAAACCCGGATGAATCATTAAGATGGCACAGATCACCTTCGACAACGCACAAAAAGCTTTTATCGTCAGTAAAATACAGCGTTATTTTGATAACGAGCTTGAGCAAGAAATAGGCGATTTTGACGCAGAATTCCTACTCGACTTTTTCTCAGAGCAGGTTGGCAGTTATTATTACAATCAGGGGTTACGTGATGCCCAAACTGCACTGGCTGTACAGCTTGATACCATCACCGAGAGTATTGACTCGTTGGAGAAACCTACGGAGTTTTAGTTTCTTATAAAGGCTAGCGGTTAAAAACAGATTGAACGCGCAATTTCAAGCGGTTGCGCACAACAGGCGACAAACCAATGCTAAACAGCATGGTAGAAAACGCCGCGATAATCATAACGCTCTTAATAATTTTGGCACCAGTAAACAAAACAAACATCATTAACAGCAAGGCATAAGCCATACCAATTGTGCCCATACATAAGCATACGTCACGCATTTCTTTCGACATCTTCGAATTACTCTTGATTAAAATTCCACCTTTACAGTACCAAATTAGCGGCTTAACACCAAGCTTTTGAGACGTTGGTTTTGTTACAAGAAATTTTGGGAGGCATCGTTCTGGGCCGGTGGTACGGAGGCTAAGCAACAGGGGACAGACCAGTCGTCAAAAACATGGAACAGCTTCGCGTTCGCAGTTTTTGCGATCTGATCTTTCCCCAGCCGGAGTCGCCCGTTGGTTCCTATCGAAGTGGTCTTCTCTACCAGCCGTCACCAGCCGGGGTCAGTGCACTTGAACTTGTCGAACAAAATGCTTTTTTTGTTCGACAAATTCAAGTGCTTTGACCCCCTTGCTAGCCTCCGTACCTCCGGCCAT
>JABSOG010000391.1 GCA_013216025.1 Algicola sp.
TCGGGTGGGTTTAAAAACGTTTTATGCTGCGTTAAATAACCTTGATTTAGATGACTAAACCTGCGGTCATTTGCCTTACCTAAAACGTTTTTAACTCCCACTGCATCCGCATTTGGAGGTCACTTGGGTATATTACTTTACCGTTATAATTCAGTTACCTACCCTTATCGGCATTATTAGACATAATGATCTTCAAGACGACAACATATTTGGGCAGGCAAAAGCCTGAAAACTCACTGACAATTGAAACGACCAACTCATAGTGTACTGTTATCAATACATCATATGGCGTATTGATACATAAGAACCAAGGTGTTCTTCGACAAGGTGATCTTGTATTTTTGAGGTTGCCAAAACAGTAAGAGAAGTAGTTTGGAGTATACATGAAGTCAAAAGTCAAAGTATTAGTCGTGGCACTAGGATTAGCCGTTGTAAGTGTACCTCAGGCAGCAGTATTGCCTGCACAAGCAACTGATTATTCAGCCCCTGTTGCAACCACAGTGTCGGCAGATGCCGTTCACAATGAGCAATTCACTCAACTGCAACAATTGAAAAACCCACTTGCCATCATTCATCCTTGTTACCGATGGCCTCACCCTTGTGACTAAATGACCAGCGCCGTTTAACGGCGCTTTCTCTTATCTACATTCTCTCAAACTCCCAAATAGCAAAAAATAAGAAAAACAATGAATTTAACCCAATACGATCACTGGTCGCAAAACTTCCGCTTAACTGTTGAGCAGTTTAACAAGCTACTGAGCACCGACTTGGCTCAAGCAGAACACATCATCAAGCACAACCCGCTAGGCAATATCGACCGCCATTTAAATGCCAACGGCATAGATGTCACTAAAGTCAGCCAAAAAATCTGGGATATGGCGTTGATTTATCAGCAGATGATAGATGCCATAGGGGTTGAAGGTGGGGTAGATGAAGGGGTGATGTAACCGAAGGTCTCGGTCGTCGCTGTCGCGACGAGGGAGGTTTGAGCACGAGACCAAGGTTTTAAGCCGCAAAGCCCGATACTCGGTGATCAGACACGCCACAGGTACATCCATGTAGGCTCGGCCAAAACATCCATGTTTTGGACGCTCTGATCACCGAGTACCAGACTTTACAATCAAACCTTTGGTGCTCGTGTATTAGAGAAAAGCCACCACCCTCCCCGACCGCCACCAAGCACAACAATTCGTTGCAAAGACGCAGCTACGCTGGGCTGCGTTGCAGCTGGCTACGGCACGGCTTCGCCTTAAAGTTTCCCTTCCAATCCTTGGTAATCCTTTCTCATCCCCAAAACAAAAAAACAGACCCTAAGGTCTGTTTTTTGTGATGTCCATGGATGGTCGAATGTCGCGGGATTATATCCATGGATGGATAGTATCCTCACAATGCAGGATGCACATTGTGAGGGCATGGACGAACAGGAGCGACTATATAAAAGCGCCTGCTTCTACTAACCTTCAAGATTATCGAAATCCTACACGGGCGATTTTATTTCTTCTTAGGTTCAGCCTTTTTCTTAGGCGCAGCTTTCTTCTTAGCTTCTTCTACCCACTTGCCGCTAGAATGCTTGGCAGTCCAGCCGGTTGCCTTTCCTTCAAGCTCACTCATGACATATTGCTCTTTGCTCTTGCGCGAGTATCGCACAATGGCTTTGTTGCCATCAGGGTCTTGTTGCGGTGCATCGGCCAGATAATAGAACTTCGGTGAAATTCGGTCTCTGAAGCGGTGCAACTCAGCCACTTTTGGCGCGCGGGTTTCACGAGATTTTGGAAAGGTTTTAGCAGCCAAAAAGATACCTGCCGCGCCATCGCGCAATACAAAGTAAGTTTCAGACTTTTCACATTCCAACTCAGGCAACTCCACCGGATCTTCTTTTGGTGGCGCGGCTTCACCGCTGCGTAACAACTTACGGGTATTCTTACAATCGGCGTTGGTACAGCCAAAGTATTTACCGAATCGACCGGATTTGAGTTCCATATCATTTGAACACTTGTCACATTCAATAATTGGACCATCATAACCTTTGATTTTGAACTCACCCTGCTCGACTTCAAAACCTTCACAACTAGGGTTGTTACCGCAAACATGCAACTTGCGTTGCTCATCGACTAAATAACTATCCATCGCTGTTGAACAGATTGAACAGCGTTTTTTATGACGCAACAATTCGGTTTCTACATCTTCGACATCTGCCGCATCAACCGCTTCTTCACCGTTAACCAAGTTCATGGTCGTGGTGCAACGTTCTTTTGGTGGCAACGAATAACCAGAACAACCTAGGAATACCCCAGTGGTGCCCGTTCTTATGCCCATTTTACGGCCACAGGTAGAACAATCGATGTCAGTCAATACCACTTGATTGGGGCGCATTCCGCCGTCTTCAGGTGCTTCGTTGGCAATATCTAGTTTCTGGGTAAAACCTTCGTAAAATTCGTCAAGTACGCTCAGCCATTCCAGCCCTTCTCCGGCTATTTTATCGAGTTTCAATTCCATATTGGCGGTAAAATCATAACTGAGCAGATCGCTGAAATTCTCAATCAAACGTTCGTTAACAATTTCGCCCATCTTCTCGGCATAAAAACGTTTTCCTTCAAGCCTCACATAACCCCGGTCTTGAATGGTTGAGATGATATTGGCGTAAGTTGAAGGTCGTCCAATGCCTTTTTTCTCTAACTCTTTTACCAACGAGGCCTCATTGAAACGTGCTGGTGGTTTGGTAAAGTGTTGCTTTGGATCCAGTCCAAGCAAAGACAATGTTTCGCCAATCTTGAGATCTGGCAACGTATTGTCTTCTTCACCTTTTTTCTTCACTTGCGGCTGAACCCGAGTCCAACCGTCAAAACGCAATACCCGGCCCTTAGCTTTCAATTCAAAATCTGCCGAGCTAACGGTCAAAGTCGTTGAATCGTATTTGGCTGGCAGCATTTGACAGGCAACAAATTGACGCCAAATCAGTTCATACAGTTTTTTGCCATCAGCATCAATGCCTTCAAGATGACCAGACAGCTTGTTCACGTCAGAAGGTCGCACCGCCTCGTGCGCTTCTTGTGCATTGCCTTTGCTACCAAAGGTTACCGGCTCTTCGGGTAAATATTTGCCACCATACTCATTTGTGACATATTCACGACAAGCCGCAACGGCATCTTTACTCAAATTGGTTGAGTCGGTTCTCATATAGGTGATGTAACCGGCTTCATAAAGCTTTTGCGCCACCATCATGGTTTTCTTCACGCCGTAACCCAAGCGCGTACTGGCCGATTGTTGCAACGTTGAAGTGATAAAAGGTGCACCGGCTTTACTGGACGTTGCTCGGTCTTCGCGGTTTGCGACGGTATAAGCTGCGCTTTGCAACACACTGACTGCTGCACTCGTCTGCGCTTCATTAACTGGCTTGAATGCCTTGCCAGCCTTTTTGGCCACCTGCATCCTGATTTTAATCTCTTTGCTGGCCTGCAAATCGGCGTGCAAGTCCCAGAACTCTTCTGGCACAAAGGCTTTAATGTCTTTTTCTTTTTCTGCCACCAAGCGTACGGCTACCGATTGAACTCGGCCTGCAGACAATCCACGAGCGACCTTTTTCCATAACAAAGGTGACACCATGAATCCCACGATACGGTCGAGGAAACGCCTGGTTTGCTGGGCGTTGACCATCGCAATGTTGACTTCTGTGGGCTCAGAGAAAGCTTGTTGAATAGCGGTTTTGGTGATCTCGTTAAAAACCACGCGTTTGAATTTTTCTGGCTCACCGCCAATAAGCTCTTGCAAATGCCATGCAATCGCCTCTCCTTCTCTATCCAAATCCGATGCGAGATAGATAGTATCGGCTTTTTCGGCCAGCTTTTGCAGTTCTGCAACCACTTTTTCTTTACCCGGCAACACATCATAATAGGCGTGCCAGCTGTTGGTCGGATCGATACCCATGCGGGCGATCAACGCAGTTTGGTCTTTTTGCTTCTTATATACGGCTTTTGCTTCGGGTGAGAGTTTTTTAACCTCAGCCGGTGTCATTGTTGCCGCAGGTTTATTTTTGCTGGAAGTCGGTAAATCTCGAACGTGACCCACACTGGACTTGACGATGAAATCTTTGCCCAGATATTTGTTGATCGTTTTCGCCTTTGCCGGTGACTCCACAATAACGAGTGACTTGCCCATAAATTTCTATGATCCCTAAATTTTTGATATTAAAAACAGAACACGGAACCCTTAAGGTATATCCACAATAATTAGAACTAACAAGTTTTTAGTCAAATTATATTTTATGTCTTTTACATTTGGCGCCATCATAAGAAGAAAAACACAATATTAAAAGGACAATTATGTGTTTAACTCAAATTTTCCCAAAACCAGTTCTCATCCAATGGGATATTTAAAGAAAAATTACAAATAAATACAATGACTTACAACACAATATCGAACAGTTAAAAAATTATAGAATTTCTGTGACCGTACTGTGCGCTTTATAACCAAACCATCATCGCAATAGCGTCCTTTTTTATCATAAACTCGGCGTGAGTGTAATCATTTGATTTATCAGACTTTTAAACAAAGGGTAAGAGGAGAGCAAAGAGGCGGTAAATAGTGGCAGAACAGACAGGAAAGGTGACGCACCTTGCAAATAACCAGTGCGTCACGCAGTTAATTGGTCCCTCAGCCAAGAAGGATTAAACGTTTATGCTTCCTCTTCTTCAGCTTTTTTGTCACTGGCAAGCTCAGGCTTTTGCAATAACAAGTCTCTTAACCGACTTTCAAGCTCGGCTGACATTTCAGGATGTTCCTTAATGTATTTGCCACTGTTGCTCTTACCTTGGCCAATTTTGTCACCATTGTAGCTGTACCATGCACCGGCTTTGTCAACCATTTTGTGTTTAACACCCAAGTCGAGCAATTCGCCTTCTTTAGAAATACCAGTGCCATAAAGGATTTGGAACTCAGCTTGTTTAAACGGTGGTGCGATTTTGTTTTTAACCACTTTAACCCGGGTTTCGTTACCGACGATTTCGTCACCGTCTTTAATGGCACCGATACGACGAATGTCTAAGCGAACAGAGGCGTAGAACTTAAGGGCGTTACCACCAGTAGTGGTTTCTGGGTTACCAAACATAACACCAATTTTCATTCGAATTTGGTTGATGAAAATCAACATGGTGTTTGATTGCTTGAGGTTACCTGTCATTTTACGCATGGCCTGACTCATCATTCGAGCAGCTAGACCCATGTGTGAATCACCAATGTCGCCTTCAATTTCAGCTTTTGGTGTCAAGGCGGCAACGGAGTCGACCACAATCACATCGACCGCACCAGAGCGGGTCAACATGTCACAGATTTCGAGCGCTTGCTCACCAGTATCAGGTTGTGATATCAACAGCTCATTAATGTTAACACCCAGCTTTTGGGCGTAAATCGGGTCAAGCGCATGTTCGGCATCGACAAACGCACAGGTTCTACCCGCTTTTTGGGCTTCGGCGATAACCTGCAAAGTCAACGTGGTTTTACCCGAGCTTTCAGGTCCATATATTTCAACGATACGGCCCAACGGCAAACCACCGGCACCCAGCGCAATATCGAGGCTTAACGAACCCGTTGAAATAGTCTCAATGTCCATGGTGCGGTTATCGCCAAGGCGCATTATCGAACCTTTGCCAAATTGACGCTCAATTTGTGATAAGGCGGCGTCGAGGGCTTTTTGCTTGTTGGTATCCATGATGTTCTCCAATATGCTTTATACGGCTGTATGTGCAAACAGTGTTTTGTAAATTATGTTGTAAAGTATACTGTATGATCGTACAGTATCAAGTGTTAATTTACATAAAGTTTTAAAATGATCGGCATTATAACCCTAAACTGTTGATCTTTATCTTTAAAAAAATGCGAAATATTTAATGGTAAAAATCACTAACAGCACAAAATCCCGATTACACTGCGCTGTCTATTTAGTTTTTACGATTACCCAAAACGGTAGTGGTTTTCACTACCAATATAGCCGATAATCCCGCCTCTCTATTTTTATAAGCTCAGCTGTAATCGATTGTATGAATATGTCCGTAAAAAATGCAGTAAAAAGTTCAGTAAAAAGCACCATTAAAGCCGACAAACCCCAACATACCCCCATGATGCAACAGTATTTCAAGCTCAAGGCCGAGCAACCCGAAATATTACTGTTTTATCGCATGGGCGATTTTTACGAACTGTTTTTTGATGATGCCAAAAAGGCCTCACAGTTACTGGGCATCTCACTAACAAAGCGCGGCCACACCAATGGTGAGCCCATTCCAATGGCGGGCATTCCCTATCATTCATTAGAGAACTATTTAGTCAAATTGGTGCAATTAGGCGAGTCGGTCGCCATTTGTGAACAAATCGGCGATCCCGCCACCAGTAAAGGCCCGGTAGAGCGTAAAGTCATGCGCATCGTGACCCCAGGTACAGTCAGTGACGAAGCGCTGCTAAAAGAAACCCAAGACAATCTGCTGGCGGCCGTTTTTGAACAACGAGGCCGTTTTGGTTTTGCTTATATGGACATCAACTCAGGCCGTTTTTTGGTCAACGAATTGAATAGCGAAGAAGAAGTATTGGCGATTTTACAACGCATCAGCCCGGCAGAATTGCTCTATCCTGATGGTTTTGGCGCAATGCATCTGATTGAAAGCCGCGTAGGATTAAGGCGCAGGCCTGAATGGGAATTTGATCATCAAACCGGTGAACGCGTATTAGTACAGCAATTTCAAACCAAAGATCTGGTGGGATTTGGTGTCAGTAAAGCACGCCTTGGCATCATTGCAGCCGGTTGCCTGATGCAATACGTCAAGGAAACCCAGCGCATTGCCCTGCCCCATATTCGCTCGATTTTACTCGAACAGAACGAGCTTAATATTGTGATGGATGCGGCCACCCGTAAAAACCTCGAACTGACTCAGAACCTCTCTGGTGGCGTCGAAAATACCCTAGCCAGTATCTTGGATAAAACGGCCACCGCCATGGGCAGCCGGCTGTTAAAAAGGTGGATCCACAACCCACTGCGCGACCGGATTGCGTTGGCGGGCCGTTTTGGCGCAGTTGACGAAATCATCACAGAACAGTTTCATCCTGAATTGGTCGATATTCTCAAACCCATTGGCGATTTAGAACGAGTTCTGGCCCGTGTTGCCCTGCGCTCAGCAAGACCCCGAGATATGACTCGTCTGCGCACCGCGCTTGAACAATTGCCATTTTTGCACACCACCTTGCACCTCAGTAAAAGTGATAAACTGCAACAGGTATTGGCCTGCTGCCCACAATATCCTGAGCTATTGGATTTGTTGCAAAAATCCATTATCGACGCACCACCGGTGTTGATCAGAGACGGTGGCGTTATTGCCCCAGGTTACAACGCCGCCTT
>JABSOG010000392.1 GCA_013216025.1 Algicola sp.
AGCCCAGTGGTGCGAGGCACAGCAGGTACGCGCCTATTTATTTGACGAGCATCAACACTGCGAAACTCACTTGTTACAACCCGCATTATTTTGTCACGAATATGCGCTGGCAAAGTTATGGCAGGCATTGGGTGTGTTGCCGACTCATCTGATTGGCCACAGTCTGGGTGAATATGTTGCGGCCTGCATTGCCGGGGTATTCTCATTGTCAGACGCCGTGAAACTTGTTGAAATACGCGGCCAATTAATGACTAAAATGTCACCGGGCGGGATGCTGGCGATTCGAGCCAGTCACTGCGAACTAGAGACTTACATTAGCTCAGAAATTGAATTGGCCACAATCAACGGTCCCAAAAGTTGTGTACTTGCAGGTCCAGAGGAGGCGATTGCAAGACTACAAGACAAACTCGAACAAGATGGATTGAGTTTCCAGCGCTTACAAACATCAAATGCGTTTCACAGTGCGGCTGTTGAACCGCTGTTACATTCATTTCGCAATGCCATGGCAACATTTACATTTAATCCACCCAAAATCCCTATCGTCTCTAATTTAACGGGTACATGGTTAACACCACAACAAGCGACAGACCCTGAATATTGGTGCCAACATTTACGCAAAACGGTGTTGTTCAATAGGGGGCTGAAAACGCTCATTGATGAAGAGGTAGACTGCTTTATTGAGGTCGGCCCTAGTAAAGCATTGAGTCATTTTGCGCTGGGGGCGGGTGTCACTAGTGACCATATTATTCCTGGCATTTCTGGCAAAGAGATGGCTTGTCCTGATTTATTACAGAGTGTTGGTCACTTTTGGAAAATAGGCGGTGATATTAATACCCAAATACTCTATTGCGATACTGCCCGGCCTGTTGATTTGATGCTTTACCCCTTTAAACAAGAAAAAGTTTGGTTATCACCTAAGCAAACAAAAAGTCAGCCCGCCCCAAATGATAGTTTTGATAGTCCAAAGACTTATCAGACCCTTTGGCAAAGCCGCCGAATTGCTAAAACAAGCACTGAGACACAAGACAATAGCTGGATATTTCTTGCTGATAACCAGCAGTTTGCCCATTCACTGGCACAACAATTATGCCTCAACGCTGAGCACATCGCTTTTATCCCGTTTGACCAAGTTGGCTTGAAAAATGGGCGGGTCACCGCTGAATCGGCAAAGACGGTATGGTTTGAATTAATCGCGCCTTTGTTAGAACAAGGCAAACCCTGTCAGATAATCAATTGTTGGCCGCTAGACTATTGCGCTTTTACTGAAAATAGAGATAGCCTTTTTGAAACCATCGGCTACTTCGGTAAAATTCTGGCTACCCAACTGTACCCGGTGCCTATCACGCTCACCACATTAACAGATAGAGCCCTTAGTATCTGTGACATGGGATGCGAGAATCCAATTAAAGCGTTGGCACATTCAATGCCGATAGTGATGCAACAAGAAATAATCGGGTTGATAGGTCATATTATTGATATTGACCTCAGTGCGCCTACTGCGACCACTTTACAAGCATTAAGCTTGGCGCTGCCTAGCACTGTGCGTGAACCGATTCGGGCACTGAGAAACAATCTTTGTTGGCAGCCTCGATTCGTTGAGATGCTGCAAAACAATCATCAGGCGAATGATGGCTGGATTAACCCTAAGGGACACTATTTAATTACGGGTGGTTTAGGTCGGATAGGATTAAACCTCTCGCATTGGTTGGCGAATAAGTCAGTTAGGGCACTGACCTTAGTGACGCGCTTACCCGTGCCAAGTCAAAGCCAATGGCAAATATTGGTGAGCCGCGATGATACCGATAAAGACCTGAAGGCCAAGCTAACTCAATTGCTAGAGATTGAGCAAAAAGTTGAGCGGCTGACTGTTTTAGCGACCCCATGGCACTGTGAACAAATGGTACGCGACAGTCTCAATGAGGCTGAACGGCTCTGTGGTGCTATTGACGGTATCTTTCATAGTGCCGTGCATTTTGATCAGTATACAGTGCAACCACTAAAGCAATTTGATGTTAAAAATACTGAGCGACAATTTAAAACAAAAGTCGATGGAAGTTATGCACTGTACAAGATACTCGAAGACAAAAACATCGATTTTGTGGTATTGATGTCAAGTCTGTCAGCCATTCTTGGAGGGCCTGGTTTGGGTATTTATTCGGCTGCCAATAGATTCCACGAAGCACTGGCAAGCCAATCAACGTCAAGTCGAACTCAATGGTTGTCGATTGCCTGGGATAGTTGGGATATTTCGGCCGAACCCGGGCAAGGTCACATTACGGCGCAAGACGCGCCCCTATTATTCGACTCACTCTTTCGCAGTCATGGTCTGTCTAATCTGGCTGTGGCTAGTCAGGCATTAGAGCCTCGTTTTGATCGGTGGGTAAGGCGTGCACATCACTCCATTGAAGCATCAGCAGAGACTTCAGTAGACACTCAAGCCGACCTGCCGCAGATTTTAGAAAAGTGCTGGCAAGATATTATTGGTGTGCAAGCGTGCTCTGAAGATTCTGATTTTTTCGCATTGGGCGGCGACTCTCTAGCAGTCGTGCGACTATCAGGGCTGTTACAACAAAGAGCCAATATCAACATCACGGCTGCCGAACTGTTTGCCAATGCCAATTTTGAGGATATGACCAAACTGTTAGCCTCTCATCAACAAACAACATCAGATTCACTGCTGGTACCCCTGAGGGAAGGAACAGGAGAACCGATACTGTTCATTCATCCGGGCGGTGGAGGCATCACTGTTTATCAACCTTTATTAGAGCTTATTGGTTTGAATAATCCTGTCTATGGCGTTCGCGCTCGTGGGGTCGATGCGGGTTCAGAACCTCGTTTATTCACTGATTTGAGCCATCTTGCTGGCGAATATGCCAATGAATTGGCACCGCAATTCAAAGGTTCTTCGTTAATCCTTATCGGCTATTGTTTCGGTGGATTGATCGCCAATGAATTAGCTAAGGCGTTTGAGAAACATCATATTTGCGTCAGTAAAGTGATACTACTTGACGCCATACATCCGCTAACAAGGCCACCAATGGAAGATTCTTTTGCGGTGCATCTAGAGGCGATGTTTGGTGACTTGCCTGATGTAAATAGTGCTAAGTTAGCATCGTTTGATGACGCTGGAATGATTCATCATGTTGCCAAGCAGGGCAGAAAGAGCGGTAAGTTTCCGGCAGAAGTATCGTATCAACAAGCTGAAAATTACATCAAGCTCGCCCAGAATCATCTAATACTCGAACTGACTTATCGACCAGCGCCCTGGGCGACAATGGTGCTTATTCGTGCCAAAAATCAAACTGTTTTTAACACTCAATCGACCAAGTCAGGTTGGTCTGACGTGCCAATATTCGACGTTCCTGGTGATCATAGAACGATGATCAGAGCACCGCTTGTATCCACTTTGGCGCAACAAATTACAGAGATAATAAAAACTAAGGTTCAATAAGGTATACATCATGACAAACTCGGCTCCTTTGCTGAAAACGGCTCACGGCCAAAACTTTTTACGTGTCGTCATTGGTCGTTTGACCTCTCAATTTGGCTCGCAAATTACTGGCTTTTCGCTGACGATTTGGATTTATCAACAAACCGAGTCTCTATCGTTGTTTGGGTTATTGATTTTTTTGTATGCGTTACCCAGATTGGTTGTTGCCCCCTTTGCGGGCAATCTGGTGGATAAATATGACCGTAAGAAGGTGATGTTATCGAGTGAGCTGTCGGCTTTAATTGTCATTTTCTTATTACTATTGTTGCATTGGCAAGGGGCCTTAACCCTGCTGGTACTGGGTTTTTTCACCATTGCAATCGCGAGTATAGCGGTGGTGCAAGTGGTCGTTTTGTCCGCTGCTACCGCTCAGCTGCTGCCGCCAGACAACCGCATGTCGGGTAATGCCATTATTCACATTGGATTTGCCATCAACCAAATGCTGGCCCCGGTGCTGGCCGGATTTTTAGTCTATCGCTATGGGTTAACTACGGTGTTTGTGATCCACATTATCTTGCTCATCTTGGCATTTTTTACCCTAAAAGGAGTCGCTTTTAATCAAATCGATCAACAAGAAGACCAGAGTCAATCCAGTTGGCAGGCTTTTAAATTGGGTTTATCACACGTACTCAACAAAAAAATACTGTTAACCCTAGCGTTGTTTACGTTAGTGACCAACTTCCTTTTAACCGCAGCCGAAGTTTTATTTACACCCTTAGTACTGAGCTATGAAACCGCCGAAATGCTGGGCAGGCTGATGGCAATGGCAGGATTAGGGATATTTATCGGTGGCGTTGCGGCAATGAAGCTGGCAAAAACCAAAAGAAAAGTCCACTTGTTGCTTTTCGCCCAAAGCGCTTGTGGCATCAGTTTAATCTTGGTTGGCAGTCAACATTCTGTGTGGTTGTGGGCAGTGTGTATGGTCGTCATTTTTGCTGGAATCGCATTGGCCGCGACTTGTAATCAAACCATTTGGCAAAATCGAACACCACTAGCCATTCAAGGCCGGGTTTTCGCAGTGAAAGTCATGATCACCACTTCTATTGTACCGCTAGCGTATTTATTGAGTCCAATAATCACAGATATAGGCGTCAAGTCTTTGCTGCTTGAGTTTCCATGGCTTGGTCATATTGCTCCTGCTGGTAAAGGACAAGCCATCGGATTGATGTTCGTCATTCTTGGCAGTTGTTTGCTGTTGTTTGTTACCATTGTGGCGATGAGTGGCCGGTTAGATCGAGATGATGAAACGCCATTAAAAAGCTTAAAATCAGCGTAAAAACTTCGTTATTCATGGTTTAATTTGCCTTTGGATCACGGTTGACCAGTGCAATTTCTACCAGATGGGTCGCAATGATCAGGCAACAGAGCGCCATCCCCCCGAGAAGGTACTGCATCATGGTAGAAAGGGTTATTGCGTTGAAGTCACCTGTCATATTCCCATTATCCTGCTAACGGCCAAAGGCGATTTGTCCAGCCGAATGACTGGCTGGCAACACCATGTTGATGCCTATATTACAAAACCTTTTCATCAGCAGGAATTGAGTTTGCGCATCAAAAACCTGTTGTCGGTTTTGCCAATGTGACTTATTTCAGTTCATGTTTTAAAGCTGAATTTGGCACATAAAAGAGGTTAAAGGGGCACGGTTATGGTGAACTCAACACCTTGGTCTTTTGCACTGTGACATTCGATACTTCCTTTGAGCTTATGTACAACCAGATTGTATACAATGTGCATCCCCAACCCTGTGCCTCCCTGGTTACGTATGGTGGTGAAAAAGGGCTCGTAGATGTTTTCAATCTGCTTCTCATCCATTCCGTGACCATTGTCACTGTAGCTGAATATCAGTTGATCTTGTTCGAGAATTGCCGCCATCTTGATGTGACAACCTTGTTGGTCTGAAAAACCGTGGGCGAGTGAATTTTCCATCAGGTTGGTAATGATTTGAAACCAGGCACCGGGGAAAATCGATAATTTCCAATCACCGCTACTGATCAGGCTAACAGCAATGTTTGTTTTGGCCAATTGGGTTTGCATACTGGCGATAACTTGCTCTAAATACTGATGAAAGTTGTGTTCGCAACTTTGGTCGTCGCTTTGTTCTACTGCGACTTTCTTGAACTGTGTGATCAGATTGGCTGCCCGGTGCAGGTTTTGTTCTACCAGAGTCTGTTGTTCATGGGATTCAGAGATGTATTTATCAATGCCTTTGCGGGTCAATTTTCCTGCTGTAACTTGCTGTTTGAAAATGGTGATTTTGTCAATATTTAAGCTCACTGCAGTAATACAAATGCCCAGCGGTGTGTTGACTTCGTGAGCGACACCAGCCACCAGATTGCCCAGTGAAGCCATTTTTGCGGTTTCTATCAGTTGTTCTTGCGCGGCTTTCAACTGTGTCAGTGAATTTTCCAGTTCGTTGGTTCGATCAGCAACTTTTTGTTCGAGGTTTTTATTGATGTCTACCAATTTCAAGTGCGTTTCAACCCGTGCCATTAACTCATGTTTGATGACCGGTTTGGTTAAATAATCGTTGCCGCCAATGGCAAAACTTTCGACCAGATCACTGACTTGATTTTTGGCGGTTAAAAATATGACCGGCAGGTCGTTTACCGGATACGTTTTGCGCAACTGGCGGCAGACTTCATAACCCGATATTTTGGGCATCATGATATCTAGTAATACCAAATCAAAGGGGCCATCGTTACGCAGGGCTGCTAATGCCTGCTCTCCACCGGCAACTTCAACCAGACGGTAGTGTTGCAATGACAAAATATTGTTGATTACTTGACGGTTTACCGGCTCATCGTCGACCACCAAAATACAAAACTTTTCACCTTTGAATCCTCTGTTCACCGGTTTAGTCGATTTGATGGGTTGTGATGGTTCGTTGATTGAGCGCAAGTGCGAAATGGTCTGTCGGTAAATCGCTTGATTATCGGTTATGTTCTGTGCCTGCTCTGTAGTAATCGGCAGGGTAAAGCTGAAAGTCGACCCTACGCCCAGCGTTGATGCCAATTCGATAGTGCCACCATGTAACTCAATCAATTGTTTACTTACGGCAAGTCCTAATCCTGTGCCGCTGTAATGACGGGTTTGGTGTTCTTCAAGTTGTTCAAACATATTAAAAATAGAGTCAAAGTTGGCCGAGTCTATGCCGATGCCAGTGTCGCTGACGTTGATGGTCAACAGGCTGCCTTCAAGCTCAGCATTTACCGTTATACAACCACGCTCGGTAAATTTAATGGCGTTGCCGACCAGATTGTGAAGCACTTGTTCAAGACGGTTTTCATCACCGTAGGCGGCAGGCAATTTGGGATCAATATTATTAAAAAGTTGGACCTTGTCAGTATCAAGTAACGGCTTGGACAGGGTGACGACAATTTCAGCCAGACTGTGCAGGTCTATCGCTTGGCGGTTTAATTCTAGGTTCTGATTTTTTAATTTCGAAAAATCAAGTATATCATTGACCAGATTGGACAAACGCCTGCCACTGGAGACCACCATGGCAAGATTTGTTTTGGTGGCAGCGGGCAGTTCGCCGGTTGCACCATCGATCAAGGATTCGGCCAGACCGATGATACCGTTCAGTGGGGTGCGCAATTCATGGGATGTGTTGGCAAGGAATTGGTCTTTGAGTTTATCGACTTGTTTTAACTGTTGATTAAGTACGCGTTGATCATGATTTTTTTGTAATTGTATTAGCAGCCTTTGTCGATTGGCACGAAACATGGCTCTGGTTGAAGCCCATATGACGAACAAAACTACCAGGCAATACAGCAAATATGCCCACCAGGTTTTCCAGGGCGGGGGCAATACCGTAATGTTTATTGACTTGATATGTTGTTGCCAGTATTGATGGTGATTACTGGCAATGATATGCAGGGTAAAAT
>JABSOG010000393.1 GCA_013216025.1 Algicola sp.
AGCAATTTGGCCGTTTTGCAGCTGAACAATAACCTGCTCAGTGATATTACTGCGTTATTTAAGCTAGCCAACACACGGCGCATCGACTTGGCCGGCAACAATGGCATTGCTTGTGCTGATTTGTCTGCTCTAGAGGCGACATTGGGGCAGGCTGTGGTGACCCGTCCTGCGCAATGCGATGGCATCAGCCCATTAATATCATCGATTAACTTTGCCGACGACGTATTAGCGACTTGCGTGCAAGCCGTCGCCAAAACAAACGGTTGGACAACCGCAGACCAAATCACTCAACTGACCTGTAAAGCGATGAATATTAGTGATTTAAAAGGGATAGAAAATTTACCTTGGTTAACCTCGCTAGATTTAAGACAAAACCAAATCACCGATATTGCGCCGCTGGTGAACTTAACGGCAGTCACTCAATTGAAGCTGACCAAAAACCGGCTGGATGATGTCACTTCGCTGGCCAATCTGGCCGATTTGTCTTTTTTGAGCATCAGCAACAACCAATTTGGTGACGCTGTGTTTGGTGAACTGTCCAGCTTAACCAATTTAACCAAATTGTACTTGCGCGGCAGTCAGGTTGTTGATATTTCAACTTTGGCAGACCTACAAAGCTTAACCCATTTGTATTTACGTGATAACCAAATTGTTGATATTGCAGCGTTATCTGACCTGCCCAGTTTGGCCGTTTTGCAGCTGAGCAATAACCTGATCAGCGATGTCTCAGGGCTGCTTATTATAGATGGAATTAGACGTATCGACTTGGCCAGCAACAATACAATCGCTTGCGCTGATTTAGATGAACTAGATACCGCATTAGGCGAATCGGTGGTGACCCGTCCTGCCGGTTGTGATGGCATTAGCCCATTAATATCGGCGATTAAATTCTCTGATGTGGCATTAGAGGCTTGTGTGCAGGCTGCCGCTGCGATGAATAGCTGGACGAGCGCTGATGAAATGACCCAACTCGATTGCAGCGCACAGGGCATTAGTGATTTAAGGGGCATCGAGAATCTCACCGCCTTAACAACGCTTGATTTAAGCAACAATCAAATCAGCGATATTGCGCCTTTGGTGAATTTAAGTGGATTAACCGAGTTGGAGCTGAGTGATAATTTGCTGTAGCGCCGACCATGTAAGTTAAAACAGCAAAGGGTGAACAAGCCGCTTAATATCCACCAAAGGCGGTTGCGACTGGGTAAACACAATCTGGTTATGGCTAGGGACAAAAGTCATTGAGCTACCGCGTGCCAACGATTGGCTGGGTAGCTTCACCAGCGAGCGGATTTTTTCGGCATCAAAATCATAGAAATTAATGCGTTGGTGATTGTTGTGATTGTGTTGAAAATACACCCCTTTGTTAGTGACTGTCCAGTTGTAAGCGATGTTGAATTCGGCTTGGCTGAGCACCTGAACGGGTGGGGTCTGTGGCTGGTTGGGTTGATATCGCCACAAACCCTGTTTGTCGGTGCTGAACCACAGCGATTGGTCGGTAGTTTGAATGGCAAACCTCACGTTTTGCTGTAATAGCTGTTTTGGTTGCCCGCCATCAATCGAGAATACATATAACAATTGCCCATTGTTGTTATTCGCGACCGTCATCACCGCACTGTCATCCCATGTCCAGCTTGGCCGTTGATGTTCGCTAAACGGACTGGCTAGTTTTTGAATTTTTAAGGTATTAACATCTAGCAGCAATAGGTTATTGCCCTGCCTGTCTGCCCTGGGGCCAATAAACGCAATCGATTGGCCATCGTGAGACCAACTAGGCGAATACAAGTTGGTATTCAAGTGGGTTAATTGCCTACGATCATCGCCATTGAGTTTGCTCGAATAGACCTCGTTGTGACCCGACTCGTTTGAAATAAAAGCCAAGCGCTGTGCGGTGGCTGAATAGTGAGGCGTGTCGTGACTGAATTCTGACTGGATCAGCGGAAACGGCGTGGCACTTAACGCATCAGACAAGGGCAGGTAAGCAATATGATTGTTCGCTTGCAAGTTGTGGTAAAGCATTTGATGGTTGGCAGGTATAAAATCTGGAAAACTGAAACCGGGCACATTTAAACGAATGATATTGCCACTGTCGACATCAATCACATAACCTTCGCGAGCGCCGAAGCTTTCCATGGCGTAGACAATTCGATCACCGTCTGGATGCCAAACAAGTCCCACAATATCACCTTGGCCAAAGGTCAATTGACGACTTTGTTTGGTGTTTATGTCGACGACAAAAATATCTTCTACCAGCGATTCTACCCGGCGCGATATCGCCAGTTGGGTGCCATCCGGCGAAAAGGCAAAGTTTCTGTCACGATACAAACAATTGTCGGCGCACGAAAAGCGCGTTGGCACTGCATTGGGCCGGGTTACATCAATAAAATAAATGCCAGGTATAGGTGCGTTCGGGCTGTTGCCAGTAAAAGCCAATATGCTGCCAGTGGCGTTGATGGCCAGCGAGATATTGATGTTAGCCGGGCATTGCGCAATGATTTTTTGACTCATTGTCGTCAGCGTTAACTCAACCAGTTTGCAGTGTTGCTTGTCCCATGATTTTTGCACAAAATACAGTTTTTTAGTATTGGGATGCCACACCGGACGGTCTTCTTTTTTGTCGTCAAAAGTCAATTGACGGGGGGCTTTGCTCGGATCATCAAGGTCTTTGATGTACAAGTCTGAAGGACGTCCGATGCGGTACCACACATAAGCCATATAACGGCTGTCGGCAGACACCACTGGAAACAGCTCGCGGCCCGGATCGGTGGTGATATTACTGATTTTCGTTGGTGGCAAACTGTGATCTTCGAACAGGTGTAAGGCACTGAACAGGATAAAACAGGCCATGATGACAGCTGCACTAATGCTGGCTAAGGGCGTTTTCTTGTTGATCGGCTTTGGCTTAGTATCGGTTGTTGAGGGTTGTTGGTAATTGGGGGCGACCAGTAAACGATAACCACGTTTGCGTACGGTTTCGATAAACGGCTGCTCGTTGATTTCTAAATGCTGGCGCAGATGCCATACCGCATTGGTCAGCGCCTTTTCACCTACTCCAAAGTTGCCTTGCCAAATGGTATCAATCAACTCTTCACGGGTCACAAGGCGGGGGTAATTTGCGGCCAAATAGGTCAACACATCAATAAACTTGGGCTGTAAAATCTTTTCGGCGCCGGTATCTGAGGTGATTTGGCATTGTTGCGGGCTAATGTGTAAAGGCCCCAATGCAAAAGGAGTTTCTAGTTTCATTATTGTTATATGTCGTTCAGCACTGCCTGTTTGGCCTAATATAGCGCAATCTACCGGTCAAAGGTGACATTTGTGTGAAAAATAAAGCTGTTTTTGGTTAATGACTCTAGTGTTCGAAGTTCAGCCCTTTTGCGTGATCCACAAGTTTATTTCGCCTTTAACCACAACCACACCTAGAGTGTCTAAAGCCGTAACAGCCACTGCCATATTACCGGGTTGCCATTGTTCTGGTTTAACTTGCGCCACACAACGAATGTCAGTGCCCGCCTTTGCGGTGTATTCCAAATTCATTCCTTTGGGTATCCACCTGAGATTGCTGGGTATTGAAGCTTCTGCCATCACCCCCATCGCCATTTCGATGCCATTAGCAATTGCGATAACATGCACTGTTTTAATGTGATTTTGAACACCGCGACGCTTTTTGATAAAACACTCACAGTAATGTGGCCGTAGTTCGAGGATACGTGGCTTAATGGTCGCAAAATAGGGGGCCGTTTGAGCAACGACCATAGAGAAGAGTTTTTGACCAAAAGGCCAAGCCATGAACTTTTGGTAAAGCGCCATGACTTTGTTGTTGGTTGGCTGAGACATAGTGATAATATTCGTGATTGTTCTGGTCGGATGAGTATAACAGCTTTTGTTAAGGGCAGGCAGACTACAACATATGCTTGACCCCAAGCCATCTTGTGGCGACAATAAATCTAAATAATTTGTCGACTCAATAACTCAGGAATAAAAGCAATCATGTGGGATCAAGATCAATATATTAAAGCTTGGAACTTTGCCTCTGTGGCACATAATCAGCAATTGGTTCCAGGTACAGACAACCCTTATATCAACCACATCGGTTTAGTCGCTATGGAAGTGATGTCGGCATGTAGCCGACAAACTATTGAGCGATTTACTACAGGACAATCAACCACAGAACTAGCAACCATTGAAAAACCCACGTTGGCAGTACTTTGCGCTTTATTGCACGATACGATTGAAGATACCGCAACAACTTATGATGATGTGGTTGAACAGTTTGGTCTTGCAGTGGCAAAAGGCGTATTGGCCCTGACCAAAGATAATGCTTTGCCAACAAAGCAGGCAAAAATGGTGGATAGCTTAAATCGGATAAAACAGCAACCTAAAGACGTTTGGTTGGTAAAACTTGCCGATCGCATCACCAACTTGCAAATACCGCCAGCGCACTGGAATAAAGAGAAAATCAATAAATACAGCACTGAAGCTAAGCTGATCCTTACTGAGCTTGGCAGTGCCAATGAATACCTTGGCACAAGATTGAAAAATAAAATCGCTGATTATCAGCAGTATTGTTAACAAAAAACAATCTACTGATACTCACAATTTATATAGGGATTTAAGCTTGAAAATCACACCTAAACAATCTGTATTACTCCTTTTTGCATTGGTTATGGCGCTATTATTCGTATTTAGCGATGAAAGCATTGAAAAGAACAATGATTTAGAAGAACTTAGTGTCGCTCTGCAGTCAAAAATTAATGAGGATGAAAAGGCGCTTCAAGATCAAATGAACAGTTTTTATAATCCCGTGTTGGTTAAACCGCCTACGTTGGCATGTGAAAATTACCTAGTGGATTTTGAGTTCGGTGAAACATGGCAAAAAGAAAACAAAGCTAGACTAAAAACGTTATTGATTTCTCTTATGGATAACGGACTAACAGGTGAGGAATTGGACCACGTCGCCTTTTTGACTAAAATCACGCCTACCGACGCCAAAGAATTAATTGGGCTCTTAAATTTAACAAACACTGCTTTGCCAATTCTTTCAGGTGTTAAAAGTTCTACTGTGCCAAAAGAGTATTCTTCACGCGTTTTTGGGTATTTATATGACAATAAAATGAACGACATTATTCAGTTGGTTGAACAGGGTATTATTAAAGGGAATACTTATATTATCAGCGAAAAAGGTCAGCAATCGTTAATGGGTTCTTTGTTAATGAATGCAACATCTGTTGAACAACAATCGGACATAATCAATCAACTCATTAAACTAAATTCAGAAATAACTTACCTAGATTTAATGGTTGCTACCCAAATAAACCTACCGTTGAATTTGGTACGAAAGATTTGGCTTGCGAGTGAATTAAACGCTAGCTTTGTACTTCCTCTAAATGCTGGAGACAAATCTTTGGCGCTACTAGCACTCGAAAATAAAAATGAACAACTATTAGATTTTTGGCTGTCGCAAGGTAGTGCGAGTGTCATTGAGCCATTTCACAGCACACTGCTTGATTTACTGCCGCCCGCGATTAACGATGCTGAAAAACCGATGCAAACTGTATTGTTTAAAGTTTTAATGCAGCACAATGTATCGGCTAATAATAAAAATACGCGATATAAATTAGGCGCTTGGCTTGATGAAGATATATATAAGCAGTACAAAAAGCAGATTGAGAAAAAAACCACTATGTCATTAGATATAGCCAACAGACCACAAGTTGGTGATGCTGTAACTGAACTCTTTTTTACGGTTTTACAACCCTTAATCAAGTCGCAAGATTCGCTTAAAGTTGAGCACGCATGCTTTAAACCAGAGGCACTGAGGGTTATTTATAGTGTTTTCAAATCTCAACAAACTTCATCAACCTCAATAACGCCAATAATTAAAGTGGTCAGCTAACCAGCCCCTCCCCAAAATCTACAACCCAAACTTCTCCCGAAACCGCACCCTGTCTTGCTCGATGCGGTTGAGGTATTCCATCACAACAGGCTCACTCGCCCAAGGACCTAAAGCTACCTGCATAAATCCGATATCATCCATCCACAAGGCGTAATCGGGTTTAAACAGCTGGTCTAGACTGTCATTAAATTCACACTGTTCACCACAATGAAATTTGGCGATGAGATAATGCCCACCCAACCCCCAAAATTCGAAAGACAAACGGTTGTTTTTGTAATAAACCGCCAGTTTATCGAACAGCTTTTTGGCTGTTTGTTGGCTTTGGTTTAACTGGCCCGCATGATACTGCAACATCATCAGGGCAATGGCTTCGTTTTTGTTAAACAGGTTGATGGGAAAGGGGGTTATGTTCGACAAATATTCAGTCACAACGGTGTTGTCACTTGTTTGTTTTGACTGGATTATCAACGTGGCAGCAAACTGATGCATTATATTTAATTGTGCGGCTTTGGTACTAAACACCGCGTCATCTTGGTTCATTTTCACCTCGGGCAATCCATACAGGGTGTTGTAAAGTGAGATAAGCCAGGGCCAAAATCCTTGTTTGTCAATTAACTTTGCGGTGGCCTTGGCGTTGCTGTGGGCGCCACTGGCCAATTGCAGCCAATAGTAATCGGTTAATATTGTCTGCGTTGGTTTACGACGGCTACGAATTTGAACTGCATCAAACATCATGTCGTGGCGTATTTCGAAAAAATACAGGTTGTTGCTGATGGCCTTGTTCATTGTCGCTTGATTTACGCCGCTTGTATTAAGGGCGGTCAGTCCTTCTAAGGGTTTTGATTGCAAACAAACATTGAGTATATAGTTGATGATACTGAGCCGGTGAGCGGTGAAAACACCTTGTGGGATGCTCGTGACAAAGGTTTGTATTTCTTGGCATGGGCGCATGGTATTAATCATCAGGTGCAAGCGGGTGCGCCAGGCACTCTGTCTTCCGGGGTGATGGCGTATGATTTGTTCACTGATGATATAACCTTGCTCACGTAAATGGGCCAAATCAGTATAATGGTAATAAAGCGCCTTTAAAGCATCTAAATTGGTTGGGTCTAACGCCAGCGATTCTTTGGCCGTTTTGGCGCTTTGTTGTTTTGGGTTTGGCACATTTTGTTGTGCCGTATGACTGAGCGAATTATAAGCCACTGCCAACAAACCCAGCACCTCGGGCGTTTTAGGATAACGCTGGTTTAATGCGTTTAAATCGTTAAAAGCCTGATTGATTGATGTGTCGGTGTAGGTATTAAGGCGCGCGCGGGCGATCACTAATCGCTCAACACCAAGGTGGTCGAGTTTCGCCAATGCTGACGAATAATCGAGGTTTTTATGAATCAAAGACAGTTTAAGAGCTGCGCCGACCTGCTGGGCGATGTTTTGCTGAACGGCAAAGATATCTTTGAGCGTGCGCTCAAAAATGGTCGAAAA
>JABSOG010000394.1 GCA_013216025.1 Algicola sp.
AGAGGTGGTGATAAAACTCAACCGCCGGGTGCGCAGGGTTTTGCACCCGCCTCGATAGCCAACACTTCGGTCGGTAGGGTCTTCATAGTCAAATTCGACCTTGCGGTCGCCAGCCAATGTGGCATTGCCGGTATAAACGATGTCGGTAAGATAGTTCATACCAACATTGGTGGTGTTGTCGTAGGTGTATTTAATGGTATTACAGTGCAGGTCTTCGGTTTCGTTCAATAACCAACGGTGGACAGAGGTACCGGCAGCACCGGGCAATACGATGGCATCGGCGTTGTTGCCGTAGTATTGCGTGTGGCCGTTGCCAAGCTCAACCGTGAACGAACTGGCCGTGCTGTGCCAATTGCCATTTAGGGTGACCAAAGTCGTGGGGCTGGTTTCGGGGTGATACGTTGAACTGCCTGCACCGTAGCTGCCCGATTTAAGCTTCAAGCGCTGGCCGTTCAAACACAGTTTATCGTTAGCGTTGTATTGCACGGCATCTTGGCGCTGGTCGATGGCATAAGTCGCCCCGCAGCGTGAAATACCGCCGCCAGCAGACAACGACCAGCCTTGGCCCATCAAGCCGTTGCCGCCATTGCTGCTGTAGTTCAAACTCACGCCCGGTTGCATCCCGGCACGACCCGGCGGCAATTGAATGGGCACACTGTAACTGGCAGCCCCCCCGCTGATACCGGCCTTGCCTTTAATGGTACCAATGTCGTCGGAGAAAATAGCGGCGGTGACGCTATTTTGGCTCGAATCCACCGGTAAAAAGGCGGAGATGGGGGTGGCGTTGATGGTGACGTCGACCCGTGCGGCGTTTGAGTACCAGCCTTGCGTGTCTTGCACCCGGTAAGAAAAGCTGTCAACACCCTGGTAACCAGCATTGGCGGTGTATCTCACTTGGTTGTTTACGATGGTGGTGGTGCCATGACTGGGTGCACCGTATAAGCTGGGGGTCAATGCTTGGCCCTCGGCATCGGTGTCGTTACTCAATACATTGATGTCGACCGTGCTGCCTTGGGTCAAAACCACCGTGTCGGCGTTGGCAATGGGCGCGGTGTTGGGGGCAATAACCGTTTGGTTGCGGCTGACCGAGGCACTACAACCCTTCATTGGGGTGCAAGCGTTTACCCGATAGGTGTAGGTGCCGCCGGTGTATTTTGTGATTGAAAATCCATAGCTGGTTTCTTGCCATGTTTGGCGGGCAACGCTGAATATGGCGGTTTCACTGCCACCATTGAGGCTTTCATAGGTGGTATAAATGGTGCCGTCTACTGCGCCACCGGCAGGTGTCCACGACACCGCATAGCCTTCGCCTAGACCGACATTCTCTGGCGCTATGGCCAAATTGTTGGCTCGACCCGGGGTGGTGTAGACGTAAATTTTGCGCCAAGGGCTTAAACCACTGCATTGCTCGGCGGCGTTACAGGCCTGATACCGGTAATATTGATAGCCCCAGTTGCTATGATAAGCAGATGCGGATGGGCCGTTGCCGCTGTATATCAGTGAGCCGCCTGACATCGTCGAACTCTCAAAGACTTTGTAATAACTCGCCCCATCCACCCGCTCAAACGGGATGAAGTAGGTCCAATAAGTCGGCTTGTAGCTGCTGCCACCATTGCCAGGCGGATTGACAGGTGCTGCAGGTACGCCCACCAAAGATTGAGTGGCGCTTTTTTGGGCTTTGCCCGGGGCGTAGCTGTGATTGGGCCTGCTGTTAGCGGCTTTGCCTTGTACGACAATGCCGTTCTCATCAATACCCCACGTTGCATTATTTAAGCGTACCAACTCTATGGCGTTGTCGTCATCAATATTGCCTGCGGCAATGCTGAATAGGTCGCCATGCCAGTCGACATCGGTGACTTTGGCTTTAATTTTATGACTGTTTTTTTTAGTCAAATGACCGTTCTCGTCGGCATAGACGACGGTGTGTGATTTATTTTGCTGCTTTGCCTGAGCGAATACATCAGCGCGCCCGTCACCGTTGAAGTCAGCGATTTTCCAGTTTTCGGCCTTCTTGTTGCCCCATTTGGCGTTGCCACGAATGGTTTGAACAACAACCAGCTCCCCTTCGATACCTACGTGCATTAGGTAATGCTTTTTACTCGACACCACTAGGACATCTTGCTTGCCGTCACCAGAAAAATCCCCCGTTAACAAATCAACATCAGTAGCACTGTCCAGCCAAGGCATTGATTCGACGTTGTATTGGTGTGTTGCGACAGTTTGCAACCCTTGGGCATGACCAAAATATGTCATCGCGATTTGTTGGGTTGGATATACGACAAACAAGTCTGCGAATCCATCACCATTAACATCTGCCAGCGTTACTAGGGCATTTGTCAGGTCGATGTGCAGCGTGCTTTGGTTGGTTTGCCCAAGCAATAGCAGGCTGTCGTTGTCGTTGGACTTGGTTTGCAATAGTAAATCGCTGACGCCATCGCCGTTGATATCGGCAAAATGCGGATGATAAGTATCTGTTGACCATTGCGTGGTTTGTTGCGCTGTTTGTTGCGATAGGGCAACTGTTGAGCACAGTGCCAGAGCGAGTACCGCTGCGATGCGTTTCATTAAAGCTTCCATTATTTTTATTAGGTTGTGGCTGGTTTGGCCAAAATCGCGAGGATAATACGTCCTTAAATTAGGGCTGTCAAGATCTCTAACCCTTTAAAATAAGTAAAAAATGAAATGATTTCACATTCGTTTCACAACCGGTGATTGATAATAGCGGCTAAACTCCCGCGCGATATAAAAACAGGATTGGTATGGACATTCAGATTGAACAAAAATCACCGACAGCCTTGAAAAAATACTGGTATGTGCCAGTAGGGGTGATTGCTTTGGTGATGGTGTGGTGGCTCAAGTCACTGTTTGGTGGCGCGTCTTATGTGGTTGACACCAAAACCCTGCGTACCGCCAGCGTCAAAAAAGATGACTTTTCGGTGAGCGTTAGAAGTAACGGCGAGCTGCGACCCAAGCAATATCAATGGATATCTGCCGAGGTTAATGGTCAGGTCGCGCAGGTGTTGATCAACGCCGGTGACTCGGTAGAGGTGGGACAACCGCTGATTGAATTGCGTAACCCACAGCTGTTGACCCAAATGGAAAAGGCCGAGTGGGAATTCAAGCAAATTGAATCTGAATCGTTTGCCAACCAAAAAATCCGTGAATCACAATTGCTGCAACTGCAATCAGAGTCGTTGACTACTGAGCTGGCTTATAAAGGCAATATGCTCAAGTTAAAGGCCGAAAAACACCTGATCAGCAAAGGTCAGGGCCAAGTATCTGAAATAGACCACCAGCGCACGATTTTTTCGGTAGAAGAACAAAAGAAAATTTGGGACTTTTACAAAAAACGCATCGGTAAAAAACAAGAAAGCATCGCCGCCCAAAAACAGGCAGATGATGCCCGTATTGGCAAACTACAAAACGAACTGACCCACGCCAAGCGTCAGGTTGAACTGTTGATCGTCCGTTCGCTCAGTCAAGGCATCGTGCAAGAGATGTCGTTAGAAATGGGTCAAAAACTCAATATTGGCACCACCGTGGCCAGAATTGCCGACGACAGCCAATTGATTGCCGAACTCAAAGTACAAGAACTTCAAGTGCAGCGGGTACAACTCGGACAAGCGGTGATTGTCGATACCCGCAAGAACAAACTCAGAGGTAAAGTGATGCGTATTCATCCATCGGTCATCAACGGCATGGTCCAGGTTGATGTTGATTTGATTGACCCACTGCCTCCTGAGGCGCGTATTGCGCTGAGCGTCGAAGGCTCAATCACCACTTACGCATTTGGCGACACTTTGTTTGTTCAACGCCCGGCCTACGTACAACCCAATGCCACCGTCGGCATTTTTAGGGTCAATGTCGATGGCACCCACGCTGAGCGTATTCCGGTTAAATTGGGTGAGTCATCGGTCAAATTTGTGCAGGTGCTGGGTGGCCTTAAAGAAGGCGATATGATCATCGTTTCTGATACTTCGAGTTATTCGGAGCATCAAACAATATTGTTAAATTAGTTGTAATAGCGGCACATCCATGTGCCGCAAAATCAGTCAAAATTTTAAAATAAAAATATCAAACAGGAATTACCAAAATGACCAACACAGTGATTGAACTTAAAGGTGTCAACAAGTCGTTCAGAACCGCCGAGGTAGAAACTCGTGCACTGACCGACATCAACCTGATGATCAACAAAGGTGAATACGTGTCGTTCACCGGCCCTTCGGGCAGCGGCAAATCTACCTTGTTGTCAATCCTCGGATTGCTCGACGAAGCGACTACCGGTAAGTTCAAGATCAGCGACATTGATGTCGTTGACCTGTCTCGCGATCAGCGCGCAGCTGTGCGCAATAAAGAAATTGGCTTTATTTTTCAGTCGTTTAACCTGATAAGCGACCTAACCGTTGAAGAAAACGTGATGTTGCCGCTGACCTATCAAAAAGGTGTCAGCCGGGCAGACATGAAACGCATTGCCGCTGAAGTGTTGACCAAGGTCAACATGGAACACCGAATGCAGCACCACCCAGCGCAACTGTCTGGTGGTCAACAGCAACGTGTGGCTATCGCCCGAGCTTTGGTGAACAACCCGTCTTTAATCCTCGCCGATGAACCCACCGGTAACCTCGATTCTGAAAACGCCGCGGCGGTAATGGATATTCTCAAAAAGCTGCACGATGAAGGCTGTACGATTTGTATGGTGACCCACGACCCTCGCTCGGTAAAACACGCCAGCAGAAACATCCACATTCTTGATGGCCAAATTCAAAACAACCTGGTTGCTGATGAGACTGGTGCTAAGGTAGCAGCCGTTGAGGAAGGAGCAGTGCCATGCACGTGATCTACGATATTCTTTATGCCATGCGGTTGTTGAAGAAAACGCCGCGATTTACTGCACTCACTATTTGCGTATTGGCTGGCGGTTTGGCGATAAGTTTGTTTACTTTTGCCTTTTTATACACTTTTACCTCAAAGCCGTTACCGTTGCCAGAGCAGGGTACTTTGTACCGGGCATCGTTGTTTTGGCACAGTGACGCTTTTGGTGAACGACGTCACATAGAAGCCTATGAAGCGGCCAAAATCAGAGAAAATGTCACCACGTTTGCCGAGCATGGTGTGTGGCAAAATAAAACCGTATCGGTATCGCTGGGTGACAATAAACTGGTCACCGCTGCGGTACGTACAACGCCAAACCTGTTTAAAATCAGCCGTACTCAGCCATTAATGGGCCGTACGCTAGAATTGTCTGACAGCGACAAGGGCAGCGCACCTGTGGGCATGATCAGTTTTGCGATTTGGCAGGGGCAGTTTGCTGGCGATCAAGATGTTGTTGGTAAGTCATTGTATGTTAACGGTATTTCGACCGAGATTGTAGGGGTTATGCCACAGGGTTATCGCTTCCCTATTTCGCATGACTTGTGGTTGCCGATTGCGCATCGTTTGCTTGATCCGTTAATGACCGATCGCGAGAAGGTTAATTTCTTTGGTCGTTTGGCCCCGGGTGTGAGTGTTGAACAGGCGCAGACCCAGTTTTACAATTTGGCCAAACAGGCGTTTGATGAGCGCAGTGAGTTGATGCCGGGTGTTGAACTCATTCGTGGCGATATCGGCTTGTTCCAGGCATTTGATATCAGTGCTTCGATGAAAATACTGGTGTTTGTGCTCAATTTGGTGGCTTTCTTCATTTTGTTTTTGGCCGCGATTAACGTGGGTAACTTGCTGTTTGCAAGGGCGATTCAGCGCAGTAAAGAGTCGGCTATTAGAACGGCTCTGGGTGCACCGCACTGGCGACTGGTGTCACAATTGATGTGGGAAGGGGTGATTATCACAATCAGTGGTACCGTGTTGGCCTTGATTGTGGTTGGCTGGTTGTTGAGCTTAATTAACGTGTATTTTCACATGTTGATGAACAATGAACTGGCGTTTTGGTACCAATGGGAATTAGACAGCAGCGTATTGCTGGCAGGACTCGGTTTTGCCCTATTCACCATTTTTGTGGCGTGTTTTTTACCTGCCGTAAAAGCGGCGCGACAAGATTTTAACATGGTGTTAAGAGACGGTACCCGTGGCGCTCAAAGCCGCAGCATTGGTCGAATCTCGCGCTTTTTGGTGACCACGCAAATTGCCGCTATTTCGATCATCATGGTGCTGGGCACGGTTATCTCGGTTAAGGTCAATCAGGCCACCGATTTGAAACTTGGTTATGACTACAAAAAGTTGTATTTCTCGATTGTTGAATTACCGCATCACAACTACCCCAATGATGACAGCAAAGCGTTGTTTTTTGACAAGTTGCAAAAGCAATTGACTCAAAATGAGGCGTTCTCGGATGTTTCAGTGCGCTTTAGCTTTCGCAAGCAGCCGGTCGCCATCGACGGTGTTGAATATCAAAAAGAAGGCGACAAACCTCGCTTGAGCGTTTACTCGCTGGTGGGCAATAGCGACTTTATGGGGCCGACTTTGGTCGCGGGCCGTCATTTAGACGAGCGTGACAATGTCAACAGTGCTCGCACTGTATTGATCAGCGAATCGATGTCAAAACGCCACTGGCAGGATGGCTCACCACTGGGCAAACGACTTGACGTCAACCTTAACGGTAGCAGCGAAAAAGTCACCATTGTCGGTGTTGTCAGCGATACCTCCAACAACCCGTTTGAAAAACCGGTGTTGTACGATGAGATATATCTGTCGGGTTATCAATATCCCACAACTCGTGGCACGGTGTTTTTCAGGCGAGTGGTTGAAACCGGGACTGCTGAAGACGAGTTCTTCAGAACCATGGGGCGCATCGACAGCCAACTGGATATTTTGACCATCGAAGATTGGGAGCTTGAAACCTCAGCGACCTCGAAAATGGTGGTGACTTTCCGCGATACGGTGATCATCAGTGGTTTGTTCGCGCTGATATTGGCGATGACCGGCATCTATGGCCTGACGGTTTTCTCGGTAGAAAAACGTTCGCAAGAAGTTGGTGTGAGAAGAGCATTGGGTGCAACAGATCGCAATATACTGGGTTTGTTTATTAAACAAAGTAGCAGGCAACTGATCATGGGGCTTATCGTTGGCGGCGGCATATCGACGCTGATGCTGGTGGCCTCGGCCAGTGTATTGGCGTTGCCGACCTTTGTTTATGCGGCGATATTTGTGATTATCTTGGCCAGCCTTGTCAGCATTGTCGCGGTGGCGGTGGTTATTCCGGCGAGAAAAGCGGTGATGATGCAACCATCTGATGCTTTGCGTTATGAATAACGGCATGAGTAACTAAACAATTAAGGGTTTATCGTCCTAAATGTTCTATTAAAAAGGCTGACAATTTGTTAGCCTTTTTGCTCTTTATACCCCAAGTTATACCCCAAGCGTGATGCGCAGGCACTGG
>JABSOG010000395.1 GCA_013216025.1 Algicola sp.
CCACCCACAAAATATCATCACTGCCTTGAAAAATACTGTAAATGACATCGCTGTTGAGGCTGTCGGGGTTATCTGGGTCATGACGGTAATGTTTAAAACGGCCAGTTGTTTTATCAAAATGCGCCAACCCCTTGTTTGCGGTACCAACCCATATCGAACCATCGTTATCTTCTTGAAGTGCCATAATATTATTAGACGCCAAAGATGACAGGTCTTTTGCATCATGCATAAAACGAACAAATTGTTTTCTCGTTGGGTCGAGCCGATTCAGCCCATTGTTAGTACCAATCCATAAATAATGCTCGGAGTCTTCAATGATAACCGCCGTACGTTCACTCTCACTGAGGGTGTTCAAGTCATCCTGGTCATGAAGATAATGAGAGAAAATCCCAGTTTTACGGTTAAAGCGCTCAAGTCCCTGGGTTTGGGTGCCCAGCCAAAGGTCGCCTCGATGATCTTCTACAATCGCCATCACCGGATTATTAACAATACTATTGTTATCCTGCGGATCATTTTGATAATGCGTAAACTGCCCTGTTTTCGAGTCGAGACTCGACAAACCGTTAAAAGCACTACCAACCCAAATCAGCCCTTGAGAATCTTCATGTAGCGCCCAAATGGTATTGTTTTTCAAACTGTTGGGCTCATCTGGTTGGTTTTTATAGTGGCTGAAATTCGCGGTAGACGGATTGTATTTACTAACGCCCCCGACTCTCGCGCCAATCCACAACATGCCGCTGCGGTCTTCCATAATCGCGCGCACACGGTTACCGCCAATGCTGTGATGATCTTGTGAGTCGTGAACAAAGCGATTCACCTCACCGGTTTGAGCATCAAATCTAAACAGGCCCTTGGCACCACTGCCCAGCCACAACTGCTGCCTGGAGTCTTCAAACACCGACCAAATCAAAATATTGTTACCGGCTTTATCGATGGGGTAGCGAATAAAACGATTATTAACCCGGTCAAAATGGTTGAGACCCTTACGGGTGCCGACCCACAAGCGCTGCTGCGAATCTTCAAACAAACCAAGGGCAAAATCGTTACTGATGGAGTTGGGGTCGTCGGCTTGATGAATAAAGCGGTCAAATTGATTAGATTGGCGATTAAAGCGGTTGAGGCCACCGCCAAAAAGACTGATCCACGGCGTATTGTTGCTGTCGATCAAAACCTTAACAACCCGGCCAACCGACAAGCTATTAGCGTCGTCTGCATCGTTGGCATAGCGGGTAAATCGTTCGGTTACGGGGTCAAACCGGCTTAATCCATCACCAAAACAGCCAAGCCACAAATGGCCCTGCTGATCATGCGTGATAGCAAAAACCGTATTGCCGCTGATGGTATTTAAATCGCCATCTTTGTGCACATAACGCTTAAAACTGTCTGAACGTCGGTCATATTTATGCAGCCCCATGTTGGTGCCGACCCAAAGATTACCGTCATTGTCTTCATGCAAGGCATTGACCCAATTACTGGCCAAAGAGGTGAGATCGTCACGATCGTTACGATAAACTTTAAACTGATAACCGTCATAACGGTTCAAGCCATCCTGGGTACCAAACCACATAAACCCCTGCTTGTCTTGCAACACCGCATTAACCGACATTTGCGAAAGCCCCTGCTCTGCCGTCAAACGCTCAAAACGCATATTACCAGCAACACTGCAAAAACTTAAAAGAGTCAACACAACAACAAGCATACTACTCAGCAACCACTTCATAAAACCCGTTTCCCCCCATATTATTTCATTTCTTTTCTACCCATAACGATAGTCGAAATTAGGTTTTTTGCTTGTAGTGGCGGTTTACTTGGTGACTAAATAAGCATGTTTGTGCAAAACAGGGTTTAAAAATTAATTTACCTTTTTTGGCGTAGGATGAGGCCATTTTTGATAGGATTTTTTTATTGAAGATTTGTATGACTATTGTTACTAATATATTGTTGTTTTAGGTTCGAAAGGCTAAAAGGAGCCAACCAAAAACCGCCACACAATTACGAGTCGTGCAGCGGTTTTCTACTTGGAGTTGGTAAATAAACTTACTGACCTTTTTTCAGCACGCAAACCATAATGGTTCGATACATCACCGATAAATCCATTTGCAGCCAAGCACCGAAGCGTGACAATGACAAGGCGTATGTGTGGTCATATAGTAGCTTTGAACGTACGTCTTCGATGCAAGTATCATAACCCTGGCTGACTTGAGCCAAACCAGTGATGCCAGGTTTCAGACCGTAGGTTCTTTCGCTGTACAACGGAATGTCTTTCTCTAATTTAGAATAGAAAACCGGTCGCTCGGGGCGAGGACCCACTACCGACATTTCGCCTTTTAATACGTTGATAAACTGGGGTAATTCGTCAATTCGAGTTTTGCGTAAAAACAGGCCGACCCGGGTGATACGGTTGTCGTTTTTGGTGGCCCACTGGGCACCGTTTTTCTCGGCATCATTGCCCATCGTTCTGAATTTTATCATATCAAACATGGTGCATTGATTGGCGTTGCAACGCCCGATACGGATTTGGCGGAAAAACACTGGCCCTTTGCTTTCCCACTTGATTGCAATGGCAATAAACGGCAAAATTAACAGGGTGAAAGACAGCGCAATAATAGCACAAGTAATGTCTAGTAAGCGCTTGGCGATTTTGATATCCATATCTACATAATTGATTACATCAAAGTTTTCTACATTTTCTGTTTGTGGAGTTGACATAGGTTGTATCCTCGAACTAATTGGGCTAGATGACGTTTGGTTTAGTTGTTTTTATCCCTATGTAAAGTCACATTCCTCATTACACTACACTTTAAACGTGCGGCTTTTACTTAGATACTGAACCATGCCAATTAAGCTGTACCAGTACCCCGAGGCAAAGTAGTAAATAACAGCCAACAGCCGGTTAGGCTTATTGCGTGGCTTGCTGTCCTGTGTACTTTGTTCTCCACTTTGCTCTCTATTTTGCTCTCTATTAGTAAAGTGCACAAACAGTGCCAAAATGTAAAATAATGTTTGCCCAGCCGTTAACAAGGCAAAAATAAGATGTTTCTCGGCTAAAAGTACGCATACCACCATAAATAGCAACAAACAGACGGGCATCAACACTCTGAGTACCTTTCCTGACAGAAAATTAAAGGCCACACCTTTAAACGCGGGCGACAATAACCGTCTTAATCTTATCGCTTGTTGCAAATTGCCTGCACCAATCCGCATTCTGCGATTGTTATTGGCAACAGGTTTGACACACTCCAGTTCGGTGGCCGTTATGCTGGCCTCGTGCACCGCTTTGTAACCTTGCTCAACGATGCGCATCGGCAAAATAAAATCGTCATTGATGGTGTCGGCTTTTAACGGTCTAAACAGCTCTCGGCGGAAAAAATACAAGGCCCCATGGGCGCCAATCACCGAGCCCGTGCGGGTTTCCATTAGTTTAACCTTCGACTGATAGCGCCAATAAGCCTCTTCGCCCGAACTTGAGTAATTGGCAAACTGATAAGTGCTGCTTACCACCCCGACATTCGCCTGCTGAAAACGTCTTGCCGCCATGCGCAGGCCATCAACATTAATTAGCGCCGAAATATCCGACAGCGCCACAATGTCACTTTTGCTGTCTTTTACGGCTTGATTGATCACCGCAACCTTGCCCCGATTGTTAATGTGCTCTTCAATCTTCAACGACAAGCCGGCACAACAGGGTTCTTGCGCCACCGCTGTGGCTATCGCCATGGTATCGTCAGTGCAACCATCACCAATCAGGGTGATTTTGAGTTTATCTGCTGGGTAATTCAGGGCCGCCACATTGCGAATTTTGGCCGCGACCACCCCGGCCTCATTATAGGCGGGCAGAATCAAGTTAATGGTCGGTAGCTCGGCATCGGCCAGACAATGACTGACTTGTACATCGCTTTGGCGTGAAGCCAACAAGCGCAACAACAACGGATAAAGCGCGTGATGATAAACAATCAAAAAACCGATAAAGAGCGCGAGTATTTCCAACATGATTAATGCCCCAAGCTGTGATAACGACTGGCCATTTGGCGTACATCGTTGTTACCAATCACAAAATTACGCACGGTCTGGCCAAATGATTCAATCGCCACCGCCCCAAACAACTGAACGATGAGCTGTTGCAGCGCCACCCTGAGTTGGTCAGCATCGCCCACTGGCACCAATCGTCCAGTCAATGGGCACAGGGTTTCCTTTACTCCACCGGTATCACTGGCCACCACTGGCACGCCGCACGACTGGGCTTCGAGTGGTGTCAGCGGGTAACCTTCTTTAAATGAGGGCAGGCAAAATATGTCAATGGCCTGATAAAAGCCGGGCATGTCATCGATATTGCCCAAAAAATGCACCCGCATTCCGTCCATACAGGTTTGAACGATTTGTTTGAGTGCCTGCTCTTCTTCGCCTTGCCCCGCCAATACCAAATGCACATCTTCAGGCATATGTTGCACAGCTTCTAGCAGGGTTTTATGCCCTTTGATGGCAATTAGGCGGGCAGCGCAACCAATAACAATGGCGTCTTCAGGCAAGCCCAACTGCGCTCTGGCCTGAGCTTTATCACCGGGTATAAAGCGTTGAGTATCAATGCCGTTGGGGATCACCAATGGTGGCGGTATCTTTAGATGTTTAACCATTTCGAGCGCGACCACTTCGGCATCAGCGACCAATACCGGCCTGACGATCCGCAACAGCGATTTTGCCAAAATGCGGCGTTTTAACGATTGCAGGTGCCAGGCATCGTGTTCGGTATGAACAATGGTTTTAACCCCGGCTTTTTTGGCCGCCAATCCGCCGTACAATAACGGACCAATGTGGTGGGTATGGACAACTTCGGGTTTGAGCCGAGTAAAAATTTCGATAAGTTCAGCAATGGTTTGCCAGCTTAATCCGCTGGGTTTGTTTAAACAGATAATCCGATCTGCACGGGGGATCAACCGAGGCCAGCGCTCACACAACTCGCTTTTGGTGCCTTCGAGGCTGATGATATAGCTGTTGTCGACATCTTGCGAAAACTGCTGTAAATCGAGCGCCATGGTTTCTATCCCACCAGGCACTAAATGCTGTACTACCTGGATGGTGGTTTTATTGTTGTTCATCATCAAGTCTCCAAATTTGCTGCTTGTCGTCTAACCATGAGGTAACGCTTCAAGTGAGTTCTGGTTAAAATTGGGTAGCCGGGCTATCACATCGACCCCAGTGATCGCTTCTATTTGAGCGACATCATACAATTTGTTGTTCATCAATTCGTTCATCACGGCAAAGCTGATACCCGTAAATAAGCCACCAACCACACCGAAGATCACAAAGACCAACAACGGCAGGTTAAGCGGACGTATCGGGTCAAAAGGTTTATCAATCACCTTGATCCGGTCTTTGGCTTCAAACTCGCCCAAAGAGCGTGACACTTTGGCTTTTTCGTAACGTTCCATCAGGTCTTCAAAGACCTTACTTTTAACGTTGATCTCACGTTCGAGTTCGCGCAGCACCTTTTCGTTTTTACCAAATGAACGCACCCGCTTGTCGAGCACTTTGATATTGGTTTCAAGGTGTGCAACCTCTTCGGTGAGGCGCTTAATGTTATGTTGCTCGGTTTGCAGGGCGCTGATCTGCGACATCAGCAAATCACTAGACCCCTGATCTTGACCGCCGGACTGGCGAATACTCCAAAATCGTTCGATGTTTTCAGTCGATACTGGCGCTTTGGCAAACAACCGTTTTCGCTCCTTTTCTAATCGACCAATTTTGCGTAGCAACGCCCGCACGCTTGAGTGCTTGTCGGTATAACGCGCCCTTTTCATCGACAAATCAGATTTGAGTTTAACCAGATTATTTTCAAGGTCGGCCAATACCGGATCCAGTTCAAGTACTTTACTTTGCAAGTTACCAATCACCAGTTTCGCCCCAGCCAGTTGTACGCGTTTTTCTTCAAGTACACCTTGTGAATGACGCAGCCGACTAATATTGAGTTGATGAGATTCGGGTAACTCGTCGGCATGGGTGCGTTTGTATTCGGCCATTTTCTCTTCGGCCTGACGCAAGGTCACCTCAAGCCGTACCAGCTCTTGCTTTAAAAAAGTTTCAGAGCTGCTGATAGACGATTGACCCGGGGCCAACAGACTGGTGATAAAGTGTTTACTGACCGCATCGAGGGTCTTTTTCATCTCTCGTGGGTTGTTTGAAAACATCCTGATATTGATCAGGTTAGAACCAATCAATTGAACATTGATGGCTGACGACAACAAACCAATGCGGTATTCCATTTGCCCATCGTCGAGCGGCTCTTCGTCGGTAGACAACTCTTCGACCACACTGGTTAGAATATGGCGACTGTGCAGCAGAGTTTTCAGTCCTGATATGCGTCCTTTAAGGTTGGTATCGACCGTTAAATCGGTTAAATAGGGGTTGTCTTTACCGGTTTCTTGCACCAAAAACGACATGTGGCTTTGGTACTTTGGCGTAGACATTAACGAAACTAAAACACCGAGCATTGGCAATAGCACAATCGGCAAAATGATGGTGTAACGCTGGCGCCAGGCACCGGCCATAATGGTATAACTGCGGGTCAGCAACTGTGACATTCAAAAGCTCCGGGGTTTAAAAGTCACGACGGCCACATCAATGCCGAGGCGAGGGTCGTATTGGACACTTACTTTGTCTAGAGCGTTGCCCAACACTTTAAGCAAGCTGTTTGAGCGTTTTTGCGCGGTTCCGGCACAAACCAAAGGACTTTTGTCGGCACACGAACCAATGGTTAAAGTCACCAGCGTCAAATCTGTTTGTGTCGCCAACTGACGAGCCTGCATCAGTTGCAAAGCATTGGGCAGTGCATGGCCAGATTGATAAGTCAGCCGTAACTGATGCGATTGGTTTGGCTGGTTCTGTTGATTCGATTGAAGCGTTGGACTGTCGCCGTTAAAAATCCATGAATCGTTTTTGGGTGCTGGTGCATGTGTAGACTTGTCGCTACTGGCTCGAACAGAGGCCAGCAGTTGGTTAACAGTAACCGCCTCAACCTTAGGTTGCTGCTTGACTGCGCTTTGGGCGATGAGCATTTGCAACTCAGCCGGGTATTGCGGCTGGGTTGTGGTGCACCCTGGTAGCATCATTAATACCAATACTGTTGTTACGGCCTTCGGCCTTTTAAGGTCAAAAGATCTCAACACGGAGGCACGGAGGCACGGAGGAAAGAAAGAGAAAAGCAAAATCAAAAGCGGAAAAGATGAAAATTGACACAAACTAAACAAAGCCTTTATTTTTGAGTCTTTAAAATCTTTTAAGTCTTCCTCTTTCTTGACTCCGTGGCTCCGTGCCTCCGTGTTGAGATCCCTTGACTTTCTTGCCGCAGGCAAGCCAACGTTATTGTTGAGCA
>JABSOG010000396.1 GCA_013216025.1 Algicola sp.
CTGTTAAAGCTAAAATTGCAGTACAGACTTATAAAGGTGAGATTTACTCGGGCATCGAACAAGCTTTTACGGCCAATGAAGAAGTAAAGCATCAACGTAAGCGCAATGGTCAGGAAATTACTATCGGTGGTTTGATGTCAGCCAAAGTTAACGGCGGCGGGCAGACCTTGACCATTAATACTTACAAAGGCAATATCTACGTTCGTCAGCAGTAATGTGTTTTTAAGCGGGGTTTTCCCCGCTTTCTCCTTTGTCACCATTTTTTCTTATCCTGCGCAAACAGCGAACCAAAATCCTCTTCATCTTCCTCAGCCGTCGTCGGTACTTCTTCTAAAGGACCATTTCTTTTCAGTAGTTCAGCTATGTCATCAAGTTTCGCATTCACTTCCAAAGTCTTTTGACTGACATAATCAGAGTTAAGACTTTGCGATTTTAGGCTTTTCAAGGCCTTTTCAAAGAACTGACGGGCGGTGCCGAGTTTATCTTGGTGCTTCGCCGCATTACCCTGTTTTATCTTGTATTCGACAAACACTTTAAGCATATCAGACTCAAGCGCTGCATCTTCGCGGGAGAAATCGGCAGAGCTGAGGTTACCTCGGCGTTTTTGTTTGGTCAGAATAAATCGCACTTTTTTAATGGTTTTGATCAGAGCCGCCGTGTGTTCGTCACTATTTGGGATCATCAGCGCGGGTCTTTCTTTATTGGTGGTATCTACATCAGCTAGTTGAGAGCGGGTATCTTCGAGGCGTTCAGGTACCTTTGAAGAATCTGGCATCAGGGTCTTCATTTGTTCGAGCACATCAAGGTTGCGCTGTAATAGAACCCCAATTAGGGTATTGGACATTGGCAGTTGGACACCATTGACCAACAGTTCTTCAGTTTCGTGGGTAATTGCGGCCAGTTTCATCAGTCGCCTGTGGCGTTCAACCGATACCTTTTGTTTGTATTGGTCAATGGCGTTGACCACAATCAGTAACAATAGCAGGGCACCGATCATAATAGCTATGGTTGCTGCTGTCATTAGTACCTCTTTATTTTTATCAACAGGTTATTTTTAACCTGTTGTTATTGGGGTTTTATGTCCAGATAATGTTCTATCAGGGTGGTCAGGTGTGAATAAAAATCTTCTTCGAACACCTCAAGGTCGGATTGAAAAAAGCCCAAGTATTTGCCGACTTGAAAATTGTTGAGCTTTTTGTGTTGAATGTAGTATTCCATCTCTGGCAGGGTTTTGTCATAACGGGGAATAATTTGCCAACGAGTATATCTTTGACCGTCCGACACCATATTGTGATTGGCGTAACGGCAAAAATCTTCGATTTTATCCATACCATCGGGACCCAAACTGCCCGGCTCTACCCGGGCTATTACGGTTAACTGTTTTTCTAGAGGCACTGTTTTTTTTGTACTCATCGCTTGGGCTTGTTGTTGTATTTCAAGTTAAAGTTCAATGACTTAATCATAGCCAATTGTCGACATAAATAAAATGAAAACTTTGGTCTACTGCAAATTTTGATAAAACAAGCGAGTCTTGTCGATGTCCTGACATAAAATTTCTATTTCATCGAGCACCCGGGTGGTCATACGGTGCAATTGATCGGCATCGGGCTGGATGATTTGGTTATGCGTAACTGCTTTTAACGCTTGCCAATCGCTCCAGTTAAAGCCTTCTTTCGCCGGCTGGTTGGCAGATAAAGGCTGAATAATCAGTTGGATATCATGTACCAGCACCTTTTCTATGCCCACTTGCGGGTAACTGTTGGTGGCCTCATAAAACGGATTGACTGCACCACAGGTATCTAGGTGCAATTGTGGCCAACTGCCCTTAGCGATGGTTGACAAAGGCCGTGACCACAGTTCGTAAAATACTTTTATTGGTGTTTTATCTTTGTATTTTTGCTGAATCGCTCTAAGTCGTTTGATGTACTTGCCAGCCACTTCGTTGCCTTGGGCTTTGTTGCCGGTGAGGTTGCCAAAGTGTTGAATTTCTTTGGCCACATCCAGTAACGACTTGGGATCAGAATAGACCAGTTTGAAACCGAGTTTTTGAAGGCGTTGCAGATCGTCCGCTGGGTTACCGGTTTTCCAAGCGATGATAAGATCTGGCTGAAGTTCAATGACTCGTTCTATCTGCAATTTGGCATAGTTACCAATGCGCGGTATTGCCTTTGCAGCCTCGGGATAATCACTGTGATCGGTGGTGGCAATGATTTGATCCCCAGCGCCAATGGCAAACAGCATCTCGACCACATGCGGTGATAATGCCAATATGGAGGGTTTTTTAATGCGTTCGCCTTGTTGTTTTATTGGTGGCGATGATTGGGCCAAAACCGTGTGACTGGCGCACAACAGCAGTCCAGCCCCAACGAGGTATTTAAGTCTAATCACCAATCAATCCCCTTTTGTGCTTTGATGCCATTTTCAAAGGCATGTTTAACCGATTGCACTTCGCTGACGGTGTCGGCCATCGCGATAACTTCGCGGTGACAAGCGCGGCCTGTCACAATCAAATGCTGCATTGGTGGCCGGTTGGCAAACACCGCTAGCACCTCTTTGAGATCGAGGTATTTGTACGTCAACATATAGGTTATCTCATCGAGCATGACCAAATCAACGCTTTCGTCGGCTAGCAACTCTTTGGCTTTTTCCCAGGCCTGTACGGCCGAGGCGATGTCTCTATCTCGGTCTTGGGTATTCCAAGTGAACCCGGTGCCCATCACATGAAACTCAACACCGGCTTTGGTCAGCAATTCGCGCTCACCACAGGCCCAAGTGCCTTTGATAAACTGCACTACACCCACTTTTAAACCATGACCCGCCGCTCGGGCCACGGTGCCAAAACCTGAGGTCGACTTGCCTTTACCATTGCCGGTGATCACAATCAACAGACCTTTTTCTTCTTGTGCCGCTGCAATACGCTCATCAACCTTGGCTTTGGTTTTTTGCATTCTTGCTTTATGACGTGCGTTTTTAGTGTTTTCATCGACCATGGTGTAAAACCCTTTTTATTTTATAAATGATGTAATTTTGTTGATATCCAGATGCTCAGACATCGCATCGGCTAAGCGGTCTATCGCGGTGTTTTGTTGCTGTTGGTAACTTGGCTGTGGCGCCAACGAGATGCCAAGCCAGTCAGCCAATAATTGAATCACGCCGTCGTTGTCAAACAAACCATGCTGGTATGTGCCAATAACGGCATTATCTTCGCTGATACAGCCGTCAGTGTGACCACTGTCTAAAGTGACAAACCCTTGGACGGGTTTGGTAAAATCAGTCTGCCCTACATGTATTTCATAACCGTTAATCAAAGTGCTATTGCCATTGATGGTGATAGTGCCTTGGGTTTGGGTCAGTGTTTTTGCTGCTGTCAGCGTGGTTTTTAAAGGCAGCAAGCCTAAACCTTCACTGCTGCCGATGCCCTCTTCAACCCCTTGGGGGTCATCAATCAATTCGCCCAACATTTGATAACCGCCACAAATACCCAGTACTTTTCCACCGTAGCGCAAGTGACGATTGATGTCATTGTGCCAGTTGTGTTTGTGCATAAAAACCAGATCTCGTCTGACGTTTTTACTGCCTGGCAATATGATCAAATCAGCGGCGGGTAATGGCTTACCAGGACCGACAAAAGTCAGTTCAATGTTTGGATGTAATCGCAGCGGATCAAAGTCAGTGTGATTGCTGATCCGTGAAAATACCGGTACCACTACTTTGATTTTCACTTGGTCTAACTTTTGTTGGGTGTCGATGGCATCTTCGGCGGCAATATTGAGGCCCGGCAAAAAAGGTAGCACCCCAAGTACGGGTTTGTTAGTCCGTTGTTCAAGCCAATCTAAGCCCGGTTTTAACAGCGCTACATCACCACGAAACTTGTTGATCACAAAACCCACGACTCGGTTTTGTTCTGACTCGCTGATCAATTCCATGGTGCCAACAATTTGCGCAAACACCCCGCCCCGGTCGATATCGGCCACCAAGATCACCGGGCAATCGACCGCTTCGGCAAAACCCATGTTGGCGATGTCGCCTTCGCGCAGGTTAATCTCGGCCGGGCTGCCAGCGCCTTCAACCACAATGGTGTCGAATTGATCAACCAGTTTTTGGTGAGAATCCAGCACAGCTGTCATCGCGACTTTTTTATAGTCGTGATATTTCACCGCCTGCATGTCTGTAATTGCCTTGCCTTGTACGATAACCTGCGCGCCAGTATCAGAATTAGGTTTAAGCAATATCGGGTTAAAATGCACTTGCAGTGGCACGTTAGCCGCCAGTGCCTGTACCGCTTGTGCCCTGCCAATTTCACCACCACACGGGGTTACGGCACTGTTAAGTGCCATATTTTGTGGTTTGAATGGGGCAACTTTCACACCTTCGCGAGCAAGTATGCGGCATAATCCGGTGACAATCAGGCTTTTACCCGCATCTGAGCTGGTGCCTTGCACCATCAGGGTGGTTTTAATCATGACTTTCCTTGAAAATGGTCTTGGAAGTTGTTGGCGCGGCCATATTAATAAACCGAATGACCGGTTGCGCATTTGGATGATCGGGTATTTCAATTCTTGTGAGGCTGGCATAGTCAATCGACAACCCCGAGTACCAACTCCCTTGACGATAGTCAACATTGAGAATGTGGGCCAAAATCATTCTGATGACCCCGCCATGGCAAACCACTAAGTTGTTTTGGCCTTTGCCATGCGCTGTCACAAGCTGCCAACCCTTGACGACACGCCGATGAAAATTATCTAGGTTTTCTCCATTGGGCGGCGGATTCAAACCGGGGTTTTGCCAGAATTGATGCAGCGCATCCCAGTGGTCATTTAATGCATCAAAAGGCACGCCATCCCAATCACCAAAGTTCATTTCGGCCAATTCATCGACCAATATGGCTTGCTTGGTTAACTGTTGAGAAAATTTGGCACATCGCTGTAAAGGTGAGCTGAAAACCTTTTCTGGCTTGACTTTCAGGCTTTGTTGCATAGCCTTAAACCCGTCACGCGTTACTAAAATGTCGGTGCTACCATACAATGCAGAGGCCCCATCGACTTTACCATGGCGCAGTAAATCAATGACCGTGCTCATGACGTCACCGCCAGCAACGTGGCATAGATTAATAGCTCACTGAGCTGCTGTGCACCGCCGAGACAGTCCCCGGTAAAACCGCCGATTTGTTTGAGCAACAAGCGTTTGAATGCAACCCGAAATACCGATAAAACAGCTAGTAACCAAAAGACTGTATTTAGTGGTAACAACATAAAAGTCGCGGCACCACTGAGTAATAAAATCATTAATTCAGTGCTTGTCTGTTGGCTGGCCAATGGTTTACTTTTGCTCTGCTCACTGCCGTTGACGCTTTCTCTAACATAGTCCATATCAAAAATAAAACTGCCCGCGACCGCCCGAGACAGAGGATAAGCCACCAATATGGCCAGCAACACATTGCCCGATTCAGACAAAAACAAAAACTTGCCGAGCAATGCCATCATCAATGCTGCTGAGCCGTACGTGCCCAATCGGCTGTCTTTCATGATCTCCAGCTTGCGCGATGGGTCAAAACCACCACCAAAGCCATCAGCCATATCCGCCAAACCGTCTTCGTGAAAAACCCCAGTGAGTAGCAAACTGACAATCATGGCCAAAAAGACGCTGATGGCTTGGCTAAAGTATTGCAGCAACAACCAAAAAGCGGCAGCGACAATAGCGCCCAGCAACCAGCCGACCATACCGAAATATCGGTTGGCCTGATTGAGGTTATCACTGCTATATTGCACCCAACCGCTCACCGGCAAGCGGCTGAAGAAGCTCAGCGCCAGCAGGAATAGGTTTATTTGTTTATTCACTTCTTTTCCTTCGTCCACAGTAATTAAACAGTAACCCCGGCGCTATCAAAGGTGGCCATGTCATTATAAAAGCTCGCGGCACAACGCAGCAACGGTATTGCCAGCACGGCACCTGTGCCTTCACCTAGGCGCAGGCCCAGATTCAGCAAAGGTTTCGCCCGCATTTCATCAAGCATCAAGCGATGCCCACTTTCATCAGAACAATGGGCGAACACCATGTACTCCAGCACTTCGGGTTTTATCTTGCTTGCCAGCAAAGCGCCAGTACTGACGATAAAGCCGTCAATCAAAATGGTGATTTTACGTTCGGCTGCGGCCAATATCGCGCCGCAAATCTGGCCGATTTCAAAACCGCCGACTTCGCTGAGCACCGACAATGCATCACGCTGGTCAAATCGTGCTAATGCTTGTTCGATTAATTGTGTTTTACGGGTCAGTTGTTCATCGGTGATACCCGTGCCACGTCCAACACAGCGCTGAACCGGTGCATCGGATAACGCCGCCAAAATAGCGGCTGCTGAGGTGGTGTTACCAATGCCCATTTCGCCTAATGCCAGCACGTTACAGCCATTGTTGATGTGTTTGTTGGCGATAGCCGCGCCAAACTCAAGGCAGCTATGGGCTTGCTCTAATGTCATCGACGGGCCTGTCGACAGATTTTTGGTGCCCTTTGCAACGGCCTGACAGGTTAACCTATCTGGATGCGGTGTTAGCGTGTGTTTAATACCGGCATCAATCACTTCAAGCGCTACATCGTTGGTGCGGCAAAAACAGTTTATAGCTGCGCCTCCGGCCAAAAAGTTCGACACCATTTGTGCTGTGACTTCACTTGGCGCAATACTGATGCCCTCCTCACTCACCCCATGATCGGCGGCAAACACCAACACAGTGGGTTTGTTGATCTCAATCCTGTTCTGTGCTGATTTTGAATCTAGGCCCAAACCCTGAGTCATCGCCAATTGCAACGCCAACGATTCGAGCTGCCCTAGGGCGCCCGGGGGTTTGGTTTTGTTGTTAATCTGTTGCTGAATATCCAAAGACGACATGTTTATCCTTTTTTGTGTTGATACATGACAGATAAGAAGAAAACACTGCCGATGGCAGAGGTGATAATACCGATGGGTATTTCTTGATTGGCAAAAGCACTGCGCGCCAGCACGTCAACCCACAATATAAAGCTGCCACCAATAAACACCGAACCGAGGATCAACGGCAATGTGGTTACCCCCAGCCAGCGGCGAACGATATGGGGGATCATCAAGCCGACAAAACCGATACCGCCACAATAGGCAACAATGGTTGCGGTCAGTGCCGCGCAGATGCCCATCATCAATAACCTTAAACGATCGACGTTAACACCCAGTGTGGTGGCTGTTTCGTCACCCAACAACAAAGCGTCGATTTGTCTGGCATAGGCGATGACAATGATTAGCGACAACAGCACAACCGGCGCTATCACATAAAAATTGGCCATTTCGACCCGGGCCAGTGAGCCCATGATCCAAAACATCACCCGGTTGTGC
>JABSOG010000397.1 GCA_013216025.1 Algicola sp.
TAGGGTTAAATCAGTTGAAAGAAGTGGGTAAACCGACAGATGCTGGTACTGCCTGTGGCAGTTGTATTGGAGATATTGCTTTGGCTTTGGCGTAGAATTGGTCTTTTAAGAGCTTGTGCTATATTGGCCCTTTATAGCTTTTCAGCCTGCATCCGGGCTTTATCTATCACTGTCCAGCCAATAATAATAGCAGCGACAACGTAGCCTAATTGACCCGGTGTTGACCAGTTGATGGGGTTAAACTCAGCACCGACAAAGACGGCGATGATATAGACCAGCAAAAAGCAAAGGCCCATGATTAATAGTTGGATTTTTATACTCACAAGATGATCCCTTCTTCAGTGTAACTGCTATAACAGCATACCTATAAGCATGTTTCGTTTCTTGCTATTGATTTATCTAACTGTAATAGAATGTAAATAAGTGTGATTTTTGCGTTCATCTATTTACCTGTAATAACGTGTAATAATACTTTTCGTCTTTCTCGCCTATACTGCGTACCTCAACAATACCCCCCCCAAACAACCCAATGAGGCACTCATGATATTTATCAATTTACCCATTCCAGCAGCAAAGGGCGTACTCCCCCAAAAAGACAAAACACCACAAAAACGTGCAGCTAAACTGCTTAAAACCCAAGCCCTATATACTTTAACGTCTAGCTTCCAACTGCCGATTGATGTCGAAAATCCCGATGTGACGATGGACATTGATATTCCTTTGCTGTCAAAAATGCCCGCATCAGAAGCTTTTAATGATGAATACGTTGTCGGGCGCGGGGTAAAAACGGTGCCTATGGTGACCAATCAGGCGTTTATCACTAAAATAACCAAGAACCCGTTCGCACCTTTTGGTGCAACCCCGATGGCACCTTTTGAGCCACCGTTTGGTCTGGCCGATTATCAAAGTCAGTTTATTCAACTTGAAACGCCAGCTGTGGTTAAAAACTGGATGACAGACGCCCGGTTCGCCGAGCAACGGCTCTGCGGTGTCAACCCGGGTGCCATCAAAAAACTCACGTTAGATACCCTGCCTCCGACATTAGATACCGAGCAATTAGAATCAAAACTTGGCAACGATATGGCAACGCTCACTACGACTCGCCAGCTTTATTTTGTTGATCACACCGATATCTTAAAAGATGTACAAAATGGTACAGTCACCATTCCCCTACCCGAGCCGATAGGTGATTTGCCGATTAACAAATTCTTGCCCAAAGCCATTGCGCTGTTTGAATGGGTTAATGAAGGCGATATTCGCCAAAAAGCCGGTAAGTTGGTCCCCGTGGCCATACAGGTAGATATCGATGATAACGGTGCCAGTGGCATTTTTGTGCCTGAAGATGACAGCTGGAATGGTCAAGACAACTTTTTGTGGACGATTGCCAAAATGTGTTTTTCAATCACCGATGCCAATGCCCACGAAATGCACACCCATTTAGGCATCCACCACTTTGCTCAAGAAGCTTTTGGTGCAGTGACCCCTCGCCAATTGGCCACCAATCATCCGCTGTTTTTGTTATTAAAACCCCATCTGCGCTTTTTGGTGTTTAATAATAGCCAAGGCATGGAAAAACTGGTGCAAGCCAGTGGCCCGGTCGATATTCTGCTGGCTGGTAATCTCGAAAGCTCAATGAATATCGCCATCAATGCCACCAAGACTTGGTCGTTGACCAAGACCTTCGAAGACGACTTAATCAGTCGAGGAGTTAACGACAAAACAGAACTACCGCATTATCCGTATCGTGATGATGGCAAATTGATTTGGCAGGCCATTCATGATTTTGTTGAAGAATACCTTAACCTCTATTATCTCAGTGCCGCAGATATCAGTGGTGATATCGAATTACAGGCTTGGGCAGCAGAGCTGGCGTCTACATCGGATAGCGGCGGCAGGATCAACGGTATGCCGACACAAGTCGACACGGTAACGCAACTGATTGACATCGCCACCATGATCATCTTTACCAACAGTGCCGGACACAGTGCGGTTAACTACCCACAATATCCTTATATGGGCTTCAGTCCGAACATGCCTTTGGCCGCTTACGCTGACCATAGGGCCTTTATGGGCGCTAAAAATCGTGATGTCGGCCAACAAATGGCGTTTTTACAGGGTTTCTTGCCCCGTCAATTTACCGCAGCATTACAAATTGGTATTACCAATGCGCTCAGTGCTTATCACTTTGATGAGTTGGGTGATTATGGCGATATATTTGGTGATGTGCAGGCCAAACAAGCGGTCTACAAGTTTGGCCAGGCATTGCAGGATATTGAACAACGCATTCAGGCCAGAAACCGCGGTCGCTTTGTGCCTTATCCGTATTTAAAACCTTCTGAAATTCTCAACAGTGCCAGTATCTAAATGGTTTTATTTAATCCAGGTAGTTTGACGGCATACAGCCATATTGGGCCTTAAAACATTGGGTGAAATACGAATGCGAAGCAAACCCCACTGCGATGGCTACGTTGCCCGCCGATTCGCCCTGACTGAGCATTTCGGCGGCTTTTTTAAGGCGAAAGATGCGTAGCGCTTCGTTGGGTTTGATGCCTAGCATGGTTTTCATCTTGCGCGTCATATTCCGCGGACTGCTGTTCAAGTTATCTGCAAATACCTTGACCCCAAAAGATTCGTCCGCGTAGTTTGCTTCAAGCACTGCGTTCATTGATTCATAAAAGGCCTGATGTATCTTGTAGCTATCTGCTTCGTCCAGATCAGGTTCGGCCAATTGGGCTTTTATATCTGAGCGTTCCTTTATTAGGAAATCGGGCGATGTCAAAGCCCTTTGATAACGCTGACTCAGTAACAACCTTATACTCAACAGGTTATTGATTCGGTTGATTAACTGTGTGGTATTAAACGGTTTTTGTAAAAACTCATCGACTTTTTCTTGCCAGCCTGTGGCGCGGTTTTGTTCATCGGCACGGGCGGTGATCAATATGATAGGAATGTGATTGGTGGCATCATCCTGTTTTAGTGCGCGGGTGACTTCAAAACCGTCCTTTTTTGGCATCATTAAATCGGTTATGATCAAATCTGGCAGGTTTTGTTGCGCCATCTCAATACCCATTTCGCCATCTTTGGCGGTCATGCATTGATAATGCGCTGACAAACAAGACACCATGTACTGACGCATGTCTTGATTGTCTTCGATGATCAAAATCGCCGGTTTTTGTTCACTTGAGTCTATTTCGATACCCAACTGCGCTTCATCTTCGCTCAGTTGTTGGTTTGAAATATCATCCAGCTTGGCTAACACCAAGGCGCGGTTAATTTCGCCAGCCTCGGCACTTTCATCAATATTTTCATTGTTCAAAGGCAACTGAACAATAAATTCGCTGCCAACCGACAATTTACTTTTTACACTGATACTGCCCTGGTGTTTGATCACCAATTCTTTAACCAAAGCCAAGCCAATACCGGCCCCCGGCACATACTTTGAATTGCTGTAAACCCGGCTAAAGCGTTCAAATATCTGCTGTTGATCAGACTCACTGATGCCTTCGCCAGTATCTTTGACTGACAACCTCAACTGGTTGGTGTCAGACACAGTTAACGCCACTGAGATACTTTGACCGTCATCTGAGTACTTAAAGGCGTTACTCAACAAGTTCGACAGTATTTTTTCGAGCGAATCGGGCTGCATATTAAGGTAAACGTCATCACTTAAATGATTGTTCAGCGTCAAATCAATCCGATGTTTTTGTGCCAGCGAACGATAAGACTCCGTTAAAAACCTTGCCGTTTCACCCACGTTAATTCGTTGTCGAGTTTGGTTGGCGAATTCTTTTGTTCTGGCAATATCGAGTAATTGGTCGACCATACTCAACAATCGTTGACCGTTGGCTTTGGCCAATGTCAACAGCCCTTTAGATTTGTCGTTATTAGTCTGTTGTAGTTCAGATTCGATAGGGCCCAGCATCAATGTCAACGGCGTTCTGAATTCGTGTGAGATGTTGGCAATCAGCCTGTCTTTGTCAGCCAGCACTCGCTGCAACTCATCGGTGCGCTGTTCAACCGCTTTTGTCAGGGTTTTCGCCCGTTGAGTCAACCTTTTGGTGCGTAGATAAAACGTTATAGCAATAATCATAAAAATCAGCACAACATAAAATCCATAGGCGATTTTAGTTGCCCACCACGGGGCCAATACTGTGATTTTCAAGGCACTGCCTTCGTTCCACTGACCATCATCGTTGCTGCCTTTAACTCTAAAAGTATAATCACCTGCTGCCAACGTGGTATACGTGGCAACCCGGTTGTCAGCATCGGTTTCTACCCAGTCAATATCGAGACCTTCGAGTTTGTAGGCATACTTTTGATGTCGAGGTTCGCGATAACCCAAAGATGCAAACGCCAGCGAAAACACGTAGTCTTTGTGAGTCAGGGTGAGTTGTTCACTGTGAGAAATAGATTGGGTCAGTAGCGCCCCAGGGACTGAAGACTGAGGTTCCTGTACTTTATTGAGCACTTTAAGTTCAGTGATTTTGGTTTCAAAAGGCGCGTTGATTGGGGTGATGTCCTTTGGGTTGAAGTACAGGGTTTTTGACCCCCCACCGAACACCAACGCCCCACTGGGTAATAGGGCCGCTGAACCACGATTAAAAGTCAGCCCTGAGTTGTTATTGAACGTACTAAACGTGCTGAACTTTTTAGCTTTAACAGCCAATTTGACCACGCCAGAAGTGGTGCCCATCCAAAGGTCGCCCATGCCATCAGCGACAATGGATTTAATCACACTATCTTGCCACTTGAACACAGTTATCTTGCCACTTTGGTGATCATATAAACCTAGACCCTGACCTTCCAAGCAAATCCAGATTCGCTGCGAGTTTTTATCTTTGTACAAACAGCCGATCTCGACATCAAATCCCGGTGTAAAGTGAATGCCGTTGATAGTATCTCGCTCAATGTCATAAAGCTGTAACCCAACGATGTTGGCAATCAGCACTTCATTGGTATCTGACATCATTAACATATGAACAGACGAAGGGAGCTTTTGCAGTAACTGTGATTCTCCACTTTGAGCATCATAGCGAAATAAACCAGCAACCGAGCCAAGAGTATTGGCCGTGATAATACTATTTCCCGTGGCAAGATAAAAAATATCATCGCCATAAAAAGCAAAACTGTCAATTACAGAAGTTCTCTTATTTATACTTGTGCTGAAATCACGGTAAATATGCGTAAATGCCAAATTAGTGGTATCCAACCGCGACAAAAAATTGCCCGTAGAGTGATGACTAAGCAACAAAGATTCTTTTCTAACCAAAAGATACATCACATCATTTAGCTGGGGCAACTGCATAAAGCCCAATGTCTGTTCATCAAACTTAGACAAAGAGACACCGCCAATCCACAGATTGTCTTGAGTATCGACCACCATTTGGAACGATTTAGGGCCGTCGCTGAGTAACTTAAATGCCATGGACTGCATGTCCACCTTATACAAACCCTGACTCGACGCGAGCCACATCAATTGGCTGTCATCAAAAAACAAATCAGAGGTCATATTAGAAGCGATGTCTATTAGGGAAAATATCCGCTGTTTTCGGTCATATTTAACCAAAAATTTACCGATACCAGAAATCCAAACATTATTCTGTTTATCCTCAACAATAACGGTGGTCACGTCGTTGAGTACACGGTTAACCTCTGAGTTGTCGCTGCTGAGTCTGGTGACAAGTCCGGTTTTTGGATTAATTAGATTGACGCCCTTGAGGGTCCCTACCCAGATATCACCTGTACTGTCTTTTGATATTCGCACGATCATATCTGAATACAAACTGTTCGTTTGACCCTCAATATGCTTAAAGTGGCGTTGTTCGCCTGTGTTGGTGTTGTGAACATAAAGACCTTCACTAGCGGTTGCAATCCATACACTACCGGTATCATCAACCAAACTATCTACACACAAAATAGCAGCATTTTGCTTGCCAATATTCAATATCTCGTATTGATGTGTATTGATGTCAAACTGAATCAAACCACTGTTACCACAGAGCAGCAGGGTTTCTTCGTCCTTAAACGTCATATAGGGCAATTTTCTCAACCCGTTAGGTCCATTGCCCCTAATCTCATGCAGGAACTTTTGATACTGCCCTGTTACCGGGTCAAACCTGAGCAAACCACTTGAGGCTGTGCTGATCCACAAAAAATGTGATGCGTCTTCAACGATATCAAACATCCAATGGTATTTAGAGGCGTCCTCAGTAGTCAACTCGAAAGGGAAGAATTTGCCATCATAACCGTCAAATCTTACTAATCCAGCATCGGAAACCATCCACATATAACCATCATGAGCCCGAATGACTTTCCTTACCGACCCTAGGTTAATGCCATTGAGTTGACTTATTTTTTGAGCATAAGGCGAGTCGACTTTGTATTTACCAGTGACCGTTTTTGCAATGAACTGATCCTGCGCAGCTACCTGACAACACAATAACAGCCCCAACATTAACCAGCCCGGTCGAAACCGATTAAACAGTAAACTTCTGATTTGTTTTGATTTAATGATGAGTTCTCTATGAATTTAAAGCGGCAATTTGACAGATTATAGTGATAAAAGTGACCTGCTGACAAGGTCCAAGGCGCTGTGATATTTTGCGAAGCAAAATCACATCGGTGACAAATTTCTTTTGACAAGGCTGCGCCTAGTATCGCAGCGAGACGTAAAGTTAACTTCTGTTCAATTTGTTCATGTGAACTTCGTCTATCACCGTCCAGGTTAAAAGCAGCGAAACAACAACATAATTCAGTTTACCAGCTGATGTCCAATGCAGCGGATTAACAACCGATCCAATAAACACAGCGACAAGATAAACAATAAAAAAGCAAAAAATCGTTACTGCAAATTGACTTTTGGTACTCATAACGATATCCCCTTCTATGAGATCCTCAACAGGTAGTAATATCGCCCCATCCATAATATGTCCCTTCTACCAAGTCCATTATTTTACCGCAATTGAGTGTAAAGGAGTGTGTTACAAAGCAGTTATTGCTGTCAGAAATATCCTATAATGTGTGTAGCCGATTTCGTAAAAAACGGTGATAAAATCTCACTTCAAATAGTCTGTACTGAGTTGCTTTTGCCCGGCCGCACAGGAAACTTAATTTCAAATTCAGTGCCTTTGACCACTTCGCTTTTGCAGATTATCGTACCTTTTAATGACTGAGCCACACAATTATAGACAATATGTAATCCCAGCCCTGTCAGCCCTTTGCCACGTTTTGTGGTATAGAAAGGCTCATAGATGAGTTGCAGTTGCTCGGGTGATATGCCGCAACAGTTGTCTTGGTAATTCAGGTAAACCGACCCTTTCACCGGTTTGATGCTCAGGATGATCTCGCCTTGGGT
>JABSOG010000398.1 GCA_013216025.1 Algicola sp.
CTACTTACAAAATTAATAACGCAGTCAGTGACCATTTTAACCAGCAAAATAGACCAGTTAATTATGGAGATTGGTATTACAACCAGTTGTGGTATCTTTAGCAAATATGGCAAAGACAACAAGCGGTTAAACATGACTCCCCCAAAAAACCACGGCCCGTTTGGCGCACCCTATTTACGCCACATCGCAACGCTTGAAGACAGGTGTGACCCAACCCGATACCCATTTAATATTCGAGCCTTTGCCGGTGGAATAGACCTGAAGCTCGACGCTAAGGTCACTTTTCTGGTCGGCGAGAACGGCAGTGGCAAATCTACTTTGCTTGAAGCCATTGCAGAACATTGTGGTTTTCATGTAGATGGCGGTAATCGTGACCACCATAGAGCAGTATTTTCCGAGCGTAGTGATTTTGCCCACGCATTGCGCTTGTCATGGTTACCCAAAGCTACCGAAGGCTTTTTTATGCGCGCCGAGAGTTTCTATAATTTTGCAACTTACCTTGACGAAGTATCAGACATGCGGGCGTATGGTGGCAAATCGTTGCACCAACAATCTCATGGTGAATCCTTTTTGTCCTTGTTCGACAATCGATTCGAACAAGGCATTTACCTGCTCGACGAACCAGAAGCCGCGCTGTCGCCACAAAGACAGCTGTCGTTTTTAAAGATCATCCACGACTTAGCAACCCCAGGCCATGCACAATTTTTGATTGCAACACATTCGCCAATACTGCTGAGTTATCCCGATGCCGAACTGTATAGTCTTGACGGTGATTCGATTGCGCCAATCGACTATCGTGACACCGAACATTTTCGCCTAACCCGAGACTTTCTAAACGCCCCTGAACGCTATCACAAGCACCTATTCGCGGCAGATGATGAGGATGATGGGTCAGTTTGAACCGTTGATGTTGTGTCATGAGCCGTTGGGGAATAAATCGAGCTCAAAGCATAATTTGGCTATAAGCTTGGTTTTATCAAACAAGCAATCCACCAAGCAAACAACGGTGTTCACAAGGAAATCAGTCATGAAAATCAACCGCCCAAAAATCTCTTTCGTCAAACCACTCATCGTTCTCTCCATCGCCCTATTGTCGGGGTTCACTGGGTTGACAACAGTACAGGCCACCGAGCAATCAGCCACTCAATCAGCCCTCACTAAACAACAGCTTAAAGCGTTGAACACAGTGTTTAAAAAACTTCGTAAAGACAGTCAGTTGGTCGGTTTGCAAGGGGCTGTTTTTGCCGGTGGTAAAATTGTCACCCAAGTGAACTTGGGTTTCGCCGACTTAGAACACAACGTGCCAGTGAACAACAACACCCGCTTTGAAATCGCTTCTATTACCAAAAGTTTCACTGGCTTGGGTTTATTGCTGCTTGAACGCCAAGGCAAAATTGATCTAGACAAACCCATCCAAACCTACGTGCCGTCTTTTCCTGTAAAAACCCAAGGGACCATTACCGCACGGCTGCTCACTGGCAATCTGTCGGGGATCAGAAGCTACAACAAAGTTGAGCGTACGCCAGCCTTTTATGCCACCCATTATGATGATGTGGTTGTGGCGCTAGACTTGTTCAAAGACGACCCTTTGTTGTTTACGCCGGGCGAAAAACACAAGTACACCAGCTATGGATACAACTTACTGGCGGCGGCGATTCAAGGCGCATCTGGCGAGCGTTATCGCGATTACATTCAACGCACCATACTGCAACCTCTGGGGCTAAAAAACACCGGCTTTATTGATGTGCGCAAACCCATGAAACATCGCAGCCGCATGTACAGCTTTGTCGAACCACTAACCCGGGCAGTGCAAGACCACCTGAGCGTAATTCCAACATTAGAACACAGCTACAATATGGGTGGCGGCAATATGTATTCAAATGCAGCCGATTTAGTCACTTTTGGCAGTCAGTTTTTACAGGCAGGCCTGGAATCAAAAGGCTTAGTATCAAAAGACATTTTGCAACAAATATTCACGCCACAATACACCAAATCAGGCCAAACCAGCTACGTCAGTAACGGCTGGATGGTCGGTGGCTTTGATCACTCAGTGAAATATCTGGTGATGTCAGGCAGTTATCCCGGCGTTCAAGCCCATTTGATAGTCTACCCAACCCAAGGCGTTGCGTTTGCTTATGCCACCAACACCTGGGGCAAAGAAGGTGGTGCCAGTTTTGGCCCCGACGGCTCAGTGACCCGGCTGGCTCATCGCGTAGGAGAGATTTTGGCGTCCAGCCAAACAAAATAAGCTCGGGTTACAACACTCGATTTAAGCGGCAATACTTTGGGTATACTGCCAAATCGCGTTCGAATGTTTAGTGAATTGAGGCATTTCCTACACAGCTGCTGTCGTTAAATGGTTTGCTTGAATTAAGCCTGCCTGCTTTTGACGAATGAGATAAATTGCCCGGCTTGAAAATCTAGAGTCATTGGCACTTGATTATAAGGGTAACGTTGGACTACCAAACGAAATCAATCAAGCCACAACAACTATCGGTAGGCTTTTTTGCCAACTTGGCCAGTCGGCAATGTCAATATCCAGCTCAACGGTCCATGCCAGCGTATTATACCCATAGTTGAAATTATGCATCGCATCATCGGGTAAAACCAAACTGACCGATTGTTTAAAGGCTTGGCCAGCAGCAAACGCCTGTTGCAAAACCAGCTGTTGCTCTGCTGCCACCTTTTGATACTCTTGTGCAACTCGGTTTTTGATGCTGTATGTGACTGCGGTTTCCAAAACCACCAAACGTGCAGTAATACGGTTTATTCTAATGCCTTTATCGGTACAAAAGCTCAGTCCAACAGTCAGGCTGTCCCCGGCCCAGTAAACTTTTTCTTCAATCTCAACGTTCACCTTGCCCAGTTTCTTTTGGGCTATTAACGGTTTAAGATGTAAAAAGAGCATCAACGCGCCAACGATTAAAAACACGCTGCTGATGACAATGCCCCAAATACTGTCCTGCAATAACCAAATGACGAAGAACAACGCTGCGACTGTGATGCCGAACATCTTTATTCCGGCTTTTATTTCGGCGCCAAGCCAGCTTAAAGAACCCTCCTCAATCTCACAATCAACCACGTTTTGTCTTTCACTTAGAAGGTAATGCCACCAAAGCCGGATTACTTACAATCACGATTTCTTTTGTTACGCAGGGGTTTAAAGCCCAAGGGATGTCGGCGCAGACTTTGAGTTGCCAATCAATGTTGATGTGTTTTCCCTGGTAGGTCAGCGGCTGATTTTCAAGCAAAAGGTCAAATTCAAACTCATGCTCTCCTGCGGGTAGTTCTCCATCAACAAGCGACAGGTGCACAAAGGTCTCTTTGTCTTCACTACCGCTGCCACGGGTTTGCCATTCGAGCTCAATAAAAAGCGCTTTGAAATTGCAAGGTTGGCCCAATACCACTTTTACCAAACCCTTGAGTTGTTCGCCGATCTGATAGCGACTTTTATCGCCATCCAAAATAATGTCCAAGTCACAACTGGCCAATCTATCTTCCTCCGTAGGGTTTTGTCTTGCACAAACGCATAGCAATTGGGTTATCGGTTAACTGGCAAACGCTGTAATGCTCCTGCACAGCGCCTTACCTACATCCCTGTAGGCAAGTGCATAACAAAAGTGGTTCCCTGTCCCAGTTGCGAACTCACTGTCAATTCGCCGTGATGTTTTTGCATGATACCATAAGATATCGACAAACCCAGACCAGTGCCTTTGCTTTGGCCTTTGGTGGTGTAAAACGGTTCGAACAGCCGATTTTGAGTTTCATCACTCATACCATTGCCATTGTCTGTAACATAAATCTCAATAGTATCAATCATTTGACGACAGCCCACCACTACCTTGCCACGTGCTGTATTAACGGGTTTGCCAAACGATGGCTGGCTTTGCATTTCTCCGCGTCTTTCGCTGATGGCATCACAAGCATTAACCACCAAATTCATAAATACCTGATTGAGCTGGGCCGGGTAACAGTCAAGTTGCAGTTCGTCGTCAAACTCGGCGCTAAAGATTCAGACTGGGCGAGTTTGCGCTGCTGCTCTTTTTGCGCCAATGAACGGTAATACTTAAAAGTATTGTTGTTAGCGTCGAAGCGATTCAACCCACCATCTGTACCAATCCCCAATATGCCTTTTTGGTCCTGGTAAATTGATTTAACCATATTGTGACTTAAACGATTGGTATCTCTGGCCCCGCCTGCCAGATAACGGGTGAACTGTTGTGTTTAATGACTAAATTGATTGAGGCCGCCGCCATATGTACCCACCCACAGCGTGCCATCCCGGGCGGTGTACAGAACATTGACAGAATTATGGCTGATGCTGGTGGCTGAATCGCCACAATGGGAAAAACGGGTAAAGTGGGTGGATTGCGGATTAAATCGATTGAGGCCATTTTGCGTACCAACCCAAAGGTTACCCGAGTTATCTTCATCAATAACCTTAACATAATCATCACTTAAGCTATTGATCTGATTGGGATCAAATCGATAGTGAATAAAAGTGCCATTGTCCGGATTGAATTGATTAAGCCCGCCGTTAAGGGTGCCCACCCACAAGGTGCCTTTTGAGTCTTCAAATATTGCGCGCACATCACTATCGCTGAGGCTTTGTGGGTTTTTGGGGTCATGTTGATAGTGCTGAAAATGGTGTTGCAGCGGGTCTTTTGCCTGGTCATAACGATTCAGGCCCGATTCAGTGCCTATCCAGAGTATTCCGGCCTTATCTTTAAAAATAGCTTGTACATTGCCTTTGCTTAAACTATGGGGGTCAGTGGCATCATGTTTGACATAACCCAAACGGGCGCTGGCCGGGTCAAATTTGCTTAAGCCCCCGCCAAAGGTGCCAAGCCAGATTAAGCCGGTTTGGTCCTGAGTGATTGACCATACATCGTCATCTGCCACACTATTCTTGTCTTGTGGATTATGTAAATAGTGATGAAAGCGATTATTGGTTGAATCGAAACGATTTAAGCCGCCACCTCGGGTGCCCACCCACAAAGAAGCTGCTTTATCTTCGAAAATGGCATAAACCTGGTCATTGCTTAAGCTGCCAGCATCATCGGGGTCATGGTCAAAACGTTGAAAAGCGTCGGTTTGGCGGTCAAAGCGGTTTAAACCACCGCCTCGGGTGCCCACCCACAGTGTGCCTTTGGCATCTTCAAACAGCGCATACACTTTATTATGGCTGAGGCTGTTGGGGTTTTGTGGGTGGTGTTGGTAGCGCTTGACTTTGCCGCTGTCTGGGTCCAGGCGGTTCAAGCCACCGTCGCGGGTGCCTGCCCATATTGTGCCCTGGCTGTCTGCCAATACTGTATAGACCTTGTCGTCGCTTAAGCTGTTAATATCACCGGCCTTATGCCGATAAGACTCGGTAAAGCTTTCTGTCTTTAAATCAAATCGTCTTATCCCGCCACCAAATGTCGCCATCCATAATTCGTTATCACTGCTTTGGACAATAGAAAATACCGTACTATTACTGGTTGAAGTATTGGGATAATCTTTATCAAATGGCAAGCGAGTAAAGGTTTCTCCTAAAGCGCTATATTTGTGCAAAACACCCCCCTGTGTGCCTACCCATAAAGTCCCATTGTTATCTTCAAATATACCCTTGCTGGTCCTGCAAAACTTTTAGCACCCATGTGTTACGCAATCCCTGATCGTCACCAATATTGTCAAACTGAAAACTCGCTTTGGTGATCGTGGTTTTCGTTTTAACCTGGTGGCCACACCGGGCAATGCCTGTGCTATTGAGGATGAAGCAAGATACAATCAGCAAGGCTCCAGTGGTCAACATAGCGTAAGCGGTTGGTGGGAACTGGGAGATAATGACTCTGGCAATTCTACTATGGTCGCTGAGGTAAATAATAACCTTGCTGACGCAATCCAACACACTAATTATTGATATGTGGTATAGCTTCGACACGCCGGGATTGTATACAATCAAGCCGACGTTGACGGCAAAAATCAAAACGCGCGCAGGTGAATTGACGTCAATAGCGCATGGATTAATACAAGTTACGGTGGTACCAAGAAACGAAGAAAGACTCCGGCGCAGAGCAAAAGAGCTGGTGGTATTGGCCGGTATTTTGACAATGGGTAATATCACCTCTGGGGCCGAGATCTTAAGTTACTTCAAGGATGCCGCAGCAGTGCCAAGTCTGCAAGGGTTGTTAACCGGTCAACATTGGCTCAACCAGCCATACGCGATTAGAGGGCTTGAGCGCATTGCTGATTATCAATCAGTCAGTATTTTGATTGAGCAATACAATAAAGAAGTTGGCATAGAGCGCCGCTCACTGCGTATGTCGCTATACAAGATTGGCGCGTCAACCAGACATCTTAAAGTTGCCACTTTGGTTGCCAATGCGATTGAGGACCCTTCATTGATGGAGGGATTGTGATTTCAGGCTTTAATGGATGTGGCGCTCGACTGTAGTAGTGCCAAAGTACAATGGTATGACTCAGCCCTCAAAATGTAAACGGTGATTTAAATATATACACACTAATTGCAATTGCTGTTTGTTAGTAATGGCCCTTTAAAGAAGCAATGACAAGCTCTTTTTCATTATTGCCAAGTGTTCTTATTTTATACACGACTCTATGTTCTTGGTCGATTCTCCTGGACCACCAACCAGACCAATTGTGTTTTAGTGCTTCTGGTTGGCCAATGCCTGCAAAAGGATTGCGCTCTATATCTTCAATTAAACGCTTTATTCTTTTGTAGGTCTTTTTATCATTGGCTATCCAGTAATTGACGTCGTCCCATGCTTTATCAGTAAAGCCTTTATACATTGGGCAATTCTCTTCTGGTGGTCCGGCCTGCTTCTGCCTGATTAATGGCTTCGATGACATCAACGTTGGTTACAATATTTTTTTTGGTTAAATCCAAATTTAACGAATGTTGCATAACACAGGTTTTAATGTACACCCTTAAAACAGAAGAAATTGAATCAAAACCATGTTCCTGCGCCAGCGCTTCAAATTTAATTTTGGTTGCTGAATCAATATAAGTTTTGGCCTGGACTTTATTTGCGATCATTGTGAAGGACTCCATTGGTTCTACGGTGGTACTATAAAGGTTCTAAATAAGACTCTATCAGTATAACAAGGATATGAAGCCAAGGTCAAAAGTCACAGAAGGGAGAGCAGGTAATGAGCGAAAATGTGTTGCAGCCGCTATCTGAAAATCGGCTGCTAACATTCATGAAGGCGTTTCTATTTTACCGTGTCTTGTTTGCTTTATAGGTTGTAATGTCACCGTGTTTTTTGGGGTCATGAAAAATCAATAACTTAGCCACTATCCCAATGACAGCTTATGGTTCAAGTGACATAAAAGACGGATGCATTTCAAT
>JABSOG010000004.1 GCA_013216025.1 Algicola sp.
GCCAATTAATCAACAAAGCGAATCCCCATCCGCCCAATGGCCACACCGCCCAAAGGTAGTGTGCCGATGTCATTAAATTAATCACAAACAACAAAGGAATACAGACAATAGCCACAAAAATATGCGCATAAAATGTTTTAGTTTCAGTTATATGCTCCGCTTCTTTTGATATCACTGGGTTCGAATTCATGACTTTCTCCTAGGTTAAATACGCTACTGCAATAAGTGTTTATCTGCGTGTCAGTATATAAGTGCCCAGTTGATGAGAGAAGGTGACAATAAAATTTAATTTATTTTTCTGTGATTGAAAACGCCTGGGTTGCCTTACTCATGGTTTCTTAACAGCATCACCTGCGACAATCCACTGATTGAGCACAAAACGATGTGGGATTGACAGCACCAGTTTTTCTACCGCGCCTTGTTTGCTAACGACAAAATTCACTTCTTCTTGCTGAACAAACGGAAATCCGACCAAATCAAATGATGTTGCCGACATGGCTCGCAACTCAGCAAGAAAACTGCCTTGACGTCGAATAACAAGCTTACCATCCTCCTCAAATATTTCGGTAGTGATACCGTCTTGTGACACATATACGCCTTCGAATCGAGAAAGTTGAGCCGATGTTAGCTCGAAGGCTTTGATGAAGTTAGACTCAATAATATCCTGCGGCAGCCGCAATCCATAATAAGTAATACCGCTGCCTAAAATCGCCTTGGTTTGCTTATCTTCAAATATCCGCTGCGCACTCCAGCCTTTTTGATACAACTGACCAACCCGCGCTCGATAAAGATCACGAATCTCATGACTTCTCTTCAAATCACTTGCTGTGCTAATAGCACCATGCCCAGGAATTATGCGGCTCTGATGATTGGTTAGCGACATTGCCTTTTCGACCATTTGGTCGTAGCCAGCCTTACCTTCTACGCCTTCGTACATGAGCATATCTGGGCTGTAACTGTCACCCATGAATAAGGCATTGGCTTTACTCAAAAACACTATCGCTGAATCTTTAGTGTGACCAGGCACATGAAACATACTGATTTCTTCACCGGCAAACGACATTGAGAACTGTTGTTTAAAGCGAAGATGATGGGGTCTGGTTGAATAACGCATCTGTTGTTGAGCGATGATGGTGGCACCCATTGCTGCAAAAAATGGGTTACCGCCGGTATGATCGAAATGATAGTGGGTATTTAAAACATACTTGATTGGCTTGTTGGATATTTTACGAATACCTTTTAGTAACGCTTGCGCGTTGCCTGGCCGTTTTGCACCGGCATCGATTAACAAAATCGCCTTTTCGCCGACCAACATGCCCACATTGGCACCTTGATTATTCATCGTCACATATAGCGTGTCGGTCAGTTTGTTGAATACCACACCTGAGTCGGGTGTTGCACAGTGAACAACAAAGCTGCTCATCAATAGCAGGGCTGTCAGGGTAAGTCGGTTTATTTGGTTTCTCATCAGTCGAATGTTGTCTCTAAACGGGTTTGTGTTTAGATATTAAGAAAAATTGATGGAAAACAACATAACGTTAAGCTGATGTTTTGCTGATTTGTTATTGGTTCGTTCGTTTTTGAGCCATTTGGGGGATGTTGATGGCTGATTAGCTGTCAAAAGCAGACTCAACTAATTTTTCAAGCGCGAGAAAAAGCCATATTTTACAAGTTCAGTGGACCCATGAGCAATCAAAGCCTTTGCGATTGTTATTTTGCTGTCAGTTTTATACTATTAACTTAATAGACAGTGTTAAATCTTGTGGATTTATACAGTGTTTTTCTGTACTATTTCTATACGTCTTACTGGTGGCAATGTTGTCCTTAATATTTAGCAGGTGTGTAAAATGATTTCTGTAATGACATTTGCCAATGCGCTATTGGATAGAGCTGGCGAAAAAACAATCAAAGTAACGCATTTAAAACTGCAAAAACTTGCTTATTATTGCCAAGGCTTACATTTGGCCGTTTATGACCTGCCTTTGTTTAGTGATGAGTTTGAGGCTTGGCGACATGGACCTGTTGTTAGCACTCTGTATCATGAATACAAGAAATATGGCGAACAATTCATTCCCCATGAACCCGGCAAAGCTTTTTTTGCGCTAACCCCTGAAAATCAAGGCATGATAGATTTTGTTTTAGAGTCGCTTGGCAATAGCGGTGAATGGGCGTTGGTTCACAGTACACATGATGAGGCACCGTGGAAGGGTGTTTATGTGCCAATGGCGTATGGTGGCGCTGCTATAACCAAGCAATCACTAAAAAGTTACTTTGACAGTGTATTGGTTTCTAAACAAGATGAGCAACTTGCCGCCGTAATGGATACCTACCTAAAATCTATCGCGACAACTGATAGAGTTCGTCTGCCAAAAGCGGTTACGAGTGAAGATGACTTTTTAAGTTGGGTTAAAAATGCCTAAGGACAAAAATGGACCATGTTGTTGATTTTGGTATTGATTGTTTACAACAGTTGAAACGCTTGGATGATGACGTTTTAAGAAAGTTATATAAGAACTTCATTAACCCCTTAAAAAACGGATATACACCTGATGAATTAGAAGGTAAGTATAAGCCCAGTTGGGAGATGGCATTTGTAGATTCACCGATGAAAGCAGCGTTTCTTGCATTGGCTGAGAAGGAGCAATTGTATCATTACCACTTTGGCTATAAATTTTACAAAGATGGTTATGATAAACACTATTTTGGCAAAGTTTCAGACGGTATTATTCATGTTCAGTGCAACGAATTAAATACAATGACCGAACACCTTGTATTTGATGTTTGTCTAGAGCATCCCAGTCCATTTAAGATCCCCTGGGACAAAAGTAGAAGCAATGCACAGTAGGCAAGTTATTGCCATTGAAGCCCTGTTGACGGGTAAATTACATTGCCACTTTATTTCGAAACAATCAAAAAACAACCCTACCTACGGATTATCAGCAAACCATTGTTTTATAGCCTTAATCCCCTTATCAGCAATAGCTTGTGGCGGTGAGGTGAGTTTGTTGCCTGTTACTCCTAAACTGATAATAGGTAAGTCAACAAGTGCTCTGGGCAATTGGCTGAGCTGGTTGTTTTTAATCCACAAAAGATCTAAATTTTCTAATTGGCTGATGGCGGTTGGTAGGGTGGTTATTTGGTTATTACGAAGGAAAAGCCAATAGGGTCGATGTATTTTTTTTCGTGGGAAAATAACCCGCCTACAATTTTACCAGACAGCTCCCAGCCTTTGATTTTGCTACGCAAAATATCGCGGCGGGGACGCCGCTCCCTTGGGTTCAGTGCAAATTAAATCAGTCAGAACTTTTGTGTTAAGCTCTTGGGCGCATTGTTGTTAAAGGCCAAATTGTATTATCCTATCAGCCAAAGCTGCCAATCAACCCATACAATAAGTGTTTAAATTATGATCGTAACCATACTTTTACCCCTCATCCTGGCCTTTATCATGTTCTCTTTGGGGTTAGGCCTTAAGGGCAACGATTTTGCCCAAGTGCTGCAATTCCCCAAGGCATTTTTCACCGGGCTGACCAATCAACTGATATTGCTGCCTATCGTTGTTTTTGCACTGATCACTGTTTTTGGATTTGGCGGGGAGCTGGCCGTGGGGATGATGATCTTGGCCTTCAGCCCCGGCGGGGTAACGACAAATGTGTTGACGCGAATGGTGCAGGGTAACGTGCCGTTATCTATCTCTATGACCGCCGTAACCAGTCTGCTGTCGATTATTACCGTGCCTATTATGATGTCAATCGTGGTGCGATACTTTATGGGCGCTGATGCCCCTGCGATTAATATTACCAAACTGGGCATCCAGATGTTTTTGATCACCGGACTACCGGTAATGCTGGGCATGGCGTTAACCAAACTGTCGCCATCTAGCGTAGAGAAAATTGCATCGGCTTGCTCAAACGTTTCTATGAGCTTGTTTGTGCTTATTATGTTTGCTGCATTGGCTAAGAACTGGGAGATGGTCTGGAATAATCTGCCAACGCTTGGACCGGCACTTGTTATGTTGAACCTGCTGTTGCTGGGTATTGGTTTGTTAACCTCTAAGTTGGTTGGACTGAATAAGAAAGATGGCTTTACTATCGCTATCGAAACCGGCATTCAAAACGGCACCGTGGGCGTCGCAGTAGGCGTGCTGATTGCTGCCAACGTTGCGGGTTCAGTCACTCTGCCACCAACAACAGTGCCTGCGGCGGTCTATGGCATCACAATGTATGTTGTATCACTGCCCATCCTTCTTTGGTTAAGAAGGTCTTTGAAAGCTACTTCTACATAAGTCAGGTCGATGTAGAGTCTTGATTAAACAACAGCTCTTAGGTTGGTCTTTCGGTGGATATAAAAATGAATAATCAGGTGCACATTAAAGAGATCACATGGCAACAAACCATACCTATCCGCCACAAAGTGTTATGGCCAGATAAACCGCCTGAATTTTGTCATATAGAAGATGACAATGACGGCTGGCATTTTGGCTATTACGTAGGCGATGATCTTGTTGGGGTTGCCTCGGTTTATCCCAGTGGGTCTGTTACAGGTAATGACGCAAGGCTGAGAAAATTTGCCACGTTAGCATCATCACAAGGCAAAGGTATTGGCACAAAATTACTCAATCACATTATATTAACGCTTAAAAATAGAGGGATAACCCTTTTTTGGTGTGATGCCAGAGAAACGGCTACCGGGTTTTACGAACGGTTTGGACTGCACAAACAGGGGAGTCGCTTCTTTAAGTCAACAGTGCCTTATTTTAAAATGAGTGTTGAGTTGACTCGTTTATAAAGGATTTCTATAGAGGTTTTCTTTGATTAGTTGCAGGGGTTGAAAAGAACAGGGTCCGGCTTACAGCACCGTAACCCACTCCCTGATGTGATTACATTGATTTGGCTTCAATTATGCCCGCCAAGGGATCCTTTCCTGTCATTTTGGACATCAGACCATAATCGTCAACATTGTCCCACCGCAATGGGTTGCCCTCCATGTCAAAACAACTGAAATCGGTCAAACGATTGTTGACGTCATAATTATACTGCACACCTGCTGTTTCATTGATACCTATGGTTCGCAAGCCAGCGGTGTCAAAGTAAGACTTTTCGATTAGCATGTTCGTTAGTGGGTGATATTTGTAGACAACCCCCGCAATCAAGTAATCGTTGAGGACTGGAACGCCACTAATGTCGCGGTAAAGTTCGCGGATGACATTGTTCAATTCGTCGTATTGCAACTCAACTGAGGCGACCAAGCCTTCGTACGCCACAGGGCTGTCTGACATGTCGAGGTAGCTTTGTTTGGTGAGATTGTTGTTTTTGTCATATTCATAGTGTATTGATGCAATGTCAGTATTGCTTGACGTAAATTGACCGTCAATATCCTGATAGGTTTCGTTTAGCAGATTGCCATTTCTGTCATAGTGATAAGCAATGATACCCACGCCTTCACTGTTAATCGCCGACTCTCCATTGGCGTCAATATAGGATTTTTCTGTCATTTGACCATAATGGTTTTCACGTATCGTGATCGTGAGCCTGTTGTCGTTGCGTGCATAAGTTTCTTCTATAGCACCATTAAAATTAGGTGCCTTCAGTTCGTCGGCTATTTTCGGGGATAGCTGCTTTTTATTCTTTTTGGGCATGGCGACAAGACTCTGTTCCTTTACACTTTCGGGCGTCGAATCGCTGCCTTGAGGCATGTTGGTCGCGTCAGCGGTGTTATTATCGGCTACAAAAGGCAAAGAATCGTCTGTTGCGAATCCACTCTTAACGTGTATTGCCAAGGTACACAGCATAATTAATAACAGTGATGGCGCTGTCATTTTGCTGTTGGTAAAGCCAAAGTTGAACGGCAGGGCGGTTGATTGGTTGTGCCAGATGACATTTGCTTTTTAGTTGTAACCTTTTTTGGCAATCGTTGTTAAAAAGGTCTCATCACATTTGGTCACGTTGAGGGTATCGCGGATGGTTTTTACTGCATTGATAATCGATTGGTTGCCCGATACCCGGCCATCCCACACGGCGTTGATAATGTTTTGGTAGCTCACCACTTCACCCTGATGGCGGGCCAAAAAGACCAGCAAGTCCATAGGCTTGGGGGGTAAATTAACGGTCTTGCCATTACTGGTGATACTGCGGTCACTGCTATCTATTTTCCACTGTCCAGAACTGGTCGATAGGGCAAAACGGCTGCTGTTTGTTGACGTCATAGAATTAACTTTCTTATTTGAATTGTCCATTTGTTTACCTCTTCAGTGTTGCTTCATATTGACTGATTGACATATCAGCTTAGTGAGAATGTAGCAATTGTATCGGTAACGTAGGTTTTTCGTTAACAATATGGCGCAAAGCGTAAATGACCTGAAAAGCCTTTTAATACAATGAGGTAAGTCAACAATAGGTCAAATTGTGCAGTTTAATACCATTTCTTTGGGTAGATACGTAACAGCAATTTACTCTGTCGCTTCACTCATGTCGGTTTTAGGTATACTAACAGTGAATTGGCTGCCGCTGTTTAATGTGGATTTCACAGTCAACTCCCCGCCATGCCTTTGGATAATGCCAAATGCGATTGACAACCCTAGTCCGGTGCCATCGCCTACCGCTTTGGTGGTGTAAAAGGGTTCAAATAACTTGGCTTGGGTTGTTTGTGTCATGCCACAGCCGTTGTCTTTGATGGTGACTTGAATGACATCGTCCACCCATTGGCATCCTATTCGGACACAACCTGTGGTCGGTGTTTGTTGCTGGGCAATGTGGATGGCTTCACAAGCATTGACCAGCAGGTTCATAAATACCTGATTGAGCTGAGCCGGGTAGCAATATAAGGTCGGTGAGTCGGCAAAATCGGTGACAAATTCAATGGTTTTGAGGTATTGGGTTTGCACTAGGTTGACCGTTGCTTGCAATAATTGTGTGATGACTGCGGTTTGTTGCTCGGCACAATCGAGTTGGGTAAAGGTTTTCAAATCCTTGACGATGTCTTTGATCCGCAATGTGCCGTTTTCTATGGTGGTTAAATGCTCATAAAGGGGTTTGAACTGTTGATTGAAGCTGTCGAGAATGGATTCATCGGCATCTTCACCGGCCAAATCTAATAAAAAGCGTTCAAAGAGCTCCAGATCGGCTTCGAGGTTTTGCTTGCTAACGTGGATAAAATTGACTGGGTTGTTGATTTCATGAGCAACCCCGGCCGTCAATGTGCCCAATGAGGCCATTTTTTCCGATTGCACCAGCTGTTGTTGCGTTTCAATAATCTCGCGATTCTTTTGTTCAAGCTGATGATAGGCATTGGCATTGGCCAGTGCAATGGCGGTATAACTGGCCAGCGTTCTCAGAATCGCCAGTTGTGCCGATGAATATGCATTGATTTGAGGGCTCTGCAATGTCATACACCCTTTAATCTGGTTTTGGTGGTCGTGCAAGGGCAAAAACACGATAGAGTTCATCTGCTCGCCAATAATGGGTTCACTCACCAAATCAATGTAGTTGGTTATATCGGCTGTCTTGTTGATCACCACCTCTTGCCCTGTATTGATACACCAAGCTGCCAGCCGGGTAGGGTCGTCCAAAGCATATGAATAGGTTGGTAATCGTTTATTCGCTTCAATGGCTAATTCAAAGTTAATATGTGCAACGTCTTCTTGCACAAGGCCAATGGCAAACACATGGGCATCGACAATGTTGCTGATATGCTGATACAAGCGGTTGAAAATGGTCTCGGCATCCAGACAGGCATTGAGGTCTTTGCCGATATTACCCAGCGCCTCCAACTCAGAAGTGCGTTCTGCTACTTTCTTTTCAAGATTACGATTGGCATCCAGCAATTTCAAATGGACTGCAACCCGGCTTAACAGTTCATTTTTCGACACGGGTTTGCTGAGGTAGTCGTTGGCCCCGGCATCAAAACTGTTGACCAAGTCGACCACTTGATTTTTTGCGGTCAAAAAAATGATTGGCAAATCGCTAACCGAATGGCTTTCTCGCAGCTTTTTGCACACCTGGTAACCCGAGACTTTGGGCATCATTATATCCAGCAGCACCAGATCAAAGGGACCTTGTTTTTCAACACACTGTAATGCCTGTTGCCCGCCTGCGGCTTCGACCAATTGATAATTTTGCAGTGACAGGTGGTTATGCAAAACCTGTCGGTTAATCGGCTCATCATCTACCAGCAAAATGCGAAATTCGCCGCCATCATGGCCGGTTTGTGCTATTGGCAATTCATTTTCTTCAAGTAAATGCAAACGAGAAATGGCCTGATTGGTGGCAGTCTGGGCTGGTGCTTCGAGCCCGGATACAGGCAAGGTAAAGCTAAAGGTCGAGCCTTGGCCCAATTGAGATTCAACAGTAATACTGCCTTGGTGAAGTTCAACCAACTGCTTGGTGATGGCCAGCCCCAGCCCGGTGCCGCTGTGGCTTCGGGTAGAGTGCTCTTCAAGCTGTTCAAAAGAATCAAAGATAGTGCTGAACTTGTCTTGGGCGATACCTACTCCGGTATCTGTCACACTGATTTTTAAGCCATTATCTACTTCAGCGGCTGTGACTGTCACAGTGCCTTTATCGGTAAATTTAATGGCATTGCCCACCAGATTAAAGAGAATTTGTTGCAAGCGATTTTCATCCGCCAGTGCCGCTGGTAAATCGGTTGGCACTTGATTAATCAATTGCAGTTCTTCCGGGCCCTTGCTGCCTAAAAGCGGTCGTGACAGGGTCAGCACAACCTCGGTCATGCTGTGAAGGTCTACCGGGTGGGTATTCAACACCAAATTGCGGTTTTTTAATTTCGAAAAATCAAGGATATCGTTGACCAAATTGGCCAAACGTTTGCCGCTGGCAACCACCATGGCCAAATTATGGTTGGCCTGATTGGGCAGTTTACCGGCAATGCCATCCATCAGTGACTCAGCCAAGCCAATAATGCCGTTTAAAGGGGTGCGTAATTCATGGGAAGTATTGGCTAAAAACTCATCTTTGAGTTTATTGGCTTGTTCAGAGGCGATCAAAGCCGCTTGTTGGGCGGCGTGTTTTTGTTGTTTAAGGCTGTTGATACGATCGGCCATGCCCAGCGATAATACAATAACGCCGACAGCTGAGCCTATGGGCAAGCTGTTTTCAACAATAAAAATTGCTGGTAGTACGTTAACGACTTTCAAGCAATAAACGACGACTGACGCCAGATGGACTGACCAAGCCAACAAATAAAAACGGGCAGGTTTATAGCCCTGCTTTAGGCATGAGACGCCTGCAATCAAACAAGCTGGCGTACAAAAAAGTCCCGCCAGAAGAAACACCTTAATGACCAAGGCATAACCACCACTAAGCGTATACAAACCCAGCAGAATATATACCGTAACGGCGCCTGTAGTAAATTTGTAGAACCACGGTGTTAGACGCTTCGCATCAAGATAATCTCGCACAAATAAAATCGAAAAGCTGCCCCAAGCACAAATCAATAGCAGCTGGGATTGATTATTCCACAGGGGCGAATCTGGCCATAAATACTGGCCGAAGAAGCCAAGGTAACTGGCATACCAAGTTGCAAGGCTAGTAATAAACAGCACGTACAATAGATAAGTACGATCCCTGACTGACAGATAGATAAACAAGTTATATATCGCCATCACCACCATAATGCCCAGATATAATCCAATCCCCAACTGCCGTTCACCATTGGCAAGGGCAAAAGATGCTTGTTGCCACAACAATATTGGCGTACTCCCGTGGAAGCCATCATGGGCGCGTAACTTAAGGTAGACGTGCTGGGTTTCGCCTGGCGTTATAGGCAAATCAAGCAGAACATTGCGATAAGCATATGGCCGACGCTCAAAGGGGGTCCGATCGCCGGTATTCACTTCTTTAATCAGCTTGCCCTGACTAAAGAGATAATAATCAATATAGTCAGTCGAAGCATATGCCATTTCTAAAAACAATGTTTGGTCGGTAGCCAGGCCCGAAGTCAACTTGACCCGCAGCCAATAAGTGCTTGGCGAAAAAGAAAAATTGATGATTTTTTGTTTATTTTGAATCCATTGTTTATTAAACGCTGGTGAACTGACTTGGGTGATGTCTAGTGAGCCTTGAGGGTCTTCTAAAATATCAATATAGTGTGCCAACTCATAGTGTTCAAACCCTGGTGTTAAGTGAAGCTCTGGCGCGCTATGGCTGGTGCAATGGTACAGTAATAGTAATAAGGTGGTCATCAAACGCATATTTTTGGCGTGTATCAAAAGGAATAATGTTTACAATATAGTGCATTTTAGAAAAAGAGCGTCAAACAATTACCCATGCTGGCGCGCTTACATTCGATGTTTTAGGTTGGCAATTGTCCGCTTGGTAATACCAAAAATCCTTACGATGTCATCTGCTTCCATGCCCTCCCTATAGGCCTTTTCGTAGGCGATGCGCCTGAGCAAGTTGAACACCCCCCATCGACTGGGTATTTCAATGTAGCCTGAAGAGTCTGATACACTAATTAGCTTATCGTATTTATCATCACTTATTGTCATGTCTAAAGTCGCTTCAAGTTTAATCTTATGTTTTCCTAAGTAAATTTTACGACTGCCATAGCGACAAATTATTTGAAGAAACTCCTTACTTGTTAGCTCATACGTTAATTCACCTATAGCAAAGGGCAAGTATGAGTAAACTTCCGCTTTATGTGAATCCATAAAATTCTCTAACTCCTGCAATAACTGATATTGCCCCTGATAGATACCACTAAATATTTCGAACCGCATGTAACTCTCTTTTCGTTATTTATTATTGTCACGCATATATTCGGTTTTTGAGCCAAAAAGATCATAGGAATCGTTCTTATGAACTTTTAAAACGGGCCACGCTAGATTACCTCTATTGGTTTTGGCGTGACTGGTAAGTACATCACCATGTTGTCAATTTAACCATTGATGCAGTAGTTAATGCCCGGTCCGGAATGACTATTCCGCACAGCCAAATGACAGCGCCCTGAAACTCGTTTCCGCTGGGTCGGCATTCTGGATGAACACTCATGTCTCAACTCAGAAGTTTTCAGCGATTGTACTTCGCTTGTAGATCGTGGATTTATCCAAGCAATTGCTAGGCCAGCTCTTGGTCTTGCTGGTGCGCACAAAAATGTGCTAGCTAGTGCCCATCCTAACACGCACCCTTTGCGCAAGCGCTTCGGTATGCGTGCACTGGATGGACAACGCAACTTATTGAAAAATAAGCCTTACGACTTGCCTACAAGGACGTAGGTACTTAGGTTTTGCCTGGAGCAAAAAACCTGACGCTGCATAGCGCCCGTCCTCGGCTTTGGCATCCTGCGTCGCCCTATCTCCTGCGTCCATGCAGTCGTGCCAATTGGCAGATAGAAACTGCGTTCTGGTGGTTCGACATTTCGATGGGAACTAACGATTTAATAACAAAATAATTACATAGCATACAAAAGTAATGGGGGCGGTGTAAACCACTAAGTCACGGGGCCGTTCATTGCAAATCAAATTTTTGCCGTGCACGTTCTTGGTCAGCCTCAATCCTGTTTAGATACCGGGTGACCAAATCAACAGCCATCGGATGTCCGGCCCAGGGGGCCAACACTATCTGCATCAGTGCTTTGTCATGCTGCCAATATGCTTCGTCGGCGGCAAATCCGCTGTTGAGTATGTTTTTCGCCTCAACCCATTTTTCGGCATATAGCGCACCAATAAACTGCGCTTTGGCCAATGACCAAAATTGATAAGCTTGTGGATGTTGGCGTTGATATTGATTGAGTTTGTTCAGCAGTGTGGTTGCGCTGTGGCGACTTTGCTCCAAGTGCCCCGTGTGATATTGCAACATCAGCAGGCCGATGGTTTCATTGTTATTCTGCGGTTCGATAGTGAAGGAAGGTACCTTTGCCAGATAATCTGACAGTACTGTGTTGATGTTGCTTTTTTCCTCATCTTTACTGGCTGTTTGAGATTGCAAAACCAGCGCCGCAACGAAATACGGGTTTGCATCATTTCTGGTCATGTTACGGGCAAATTCAACCAATTGACTCGGTGCTTTGCTGGTGGGTTGATAATTGATATAACGATAGAGTGTCGGCCGCCACAGCTGTTTGTCTGTGCCTGCACTGCGACTGCCGGGGGCCACATTGTCCGGGGTTACATTGATCCCCATTGCTAATTGTTGTTGCAATTGGTCATTAAAAACAATTTGATTGCGGTAACGCTGGGCAAGGTCATTGATGGTACTGAAACGACGATCATCATTCAATGCAAAAAAGTTAATGACACCATTGACATAAAATTCTTGCCCGGGCTCAATCGAGGCCAGTTTCGAAGGGTCATTACAATGATTGATAACCGTTTTGATGGCTTTTAGTTGATCCGCAGCAAAGACACCGCCGGGCGTTGATTGAATGAAATTTTGTAGTTTTTCACAAGAGCTGACCGCAGAAACCAACAGCCGTAAAGCCATTTTATAGGCAGTTTTATTACCGGGGTGGTAGCGCAAAGCAGCCTCGCTGACTTGCTGCGCTTTGCCACGCAAGTCGGCAAAGTTCAGGTAAAAATAGAACAGTGTTGTCAGGGCATCAAAATTGGTCGGGTCCAAATCCAGTGCCTGGCGGGCAAAATTTACTTCAGTTGCTCGCCGATAACTTGTTTTGGTTGAATCGGTACTGGTTAGCGCGGCGTGGCCATAAGACAGCAAGCCGAGAATTTCGGGCGTGCCGGGAAACTGGCGATTTAGGTTTTTTAATACCGTCAAGGCGTTTTCTACTGATTTTTGTTGGTATTGGTTGATTTGCGCCCGTGCAATCACCAATTTTTCGACACTGGCGTGGTCCAACGTGGCCAAAGCGGATGAATAAGGATGCTGACCGCTTTTGTCGCTATGCTGCAAGGTCAGTTTTAACGCCGAAGCGACCTGAGTACTGATGTCTTTTTGTATCGCAAAGACGTCGTTTAATTCGCGTTCGAACACAGTTGAAAACAAGTACACACCGGTGTCGGTGTCGATCAGGTGTACTGTAATACGCAATTGGTTGCCATTTTTTCGGACGCTGCCTTTTAACAAATATTGAACAGACAAGGCTTCGGCCACCCTGACATTGTCATTGCTGTGGTCCCTCACGGCAAAACTATCGGCTCGCTCTACTACTAATAACCCTTTAATGCGCGTCAGTCCGTTAAGCACTTCTTCGCTCAACCCGTCAACAAAATACTGCTGATTGGCGTCATCCGTCAATTTGGTGAAGGGCAGTACGGCGATATTGATAGTCGTGGGCAGTGCCGTTGGCTGACGTTTCGTGATGAAAAACAATACAATAAACGCAATAAGGGTTAAACCGGCAAAGCAAAGCAGCGGGAACTTGTATCGAACAAAACTTTTTCCGTTGGTTTTTTCGGTCCCTTGGGAGGGCACTGTTTCAGTGATGGCTTTGGTTTTACTTAGGTCATCAACAGCAACACTGCTGTCGTCACTCTTGTCATCATTGCTTTTGACAGCATCATCCGGGGTTTGATGCAGCTTGCTTCCTTGGGGCAAGGAAAAACAATAACCCATTTTGGGCATTGTTTTAATGTAGGTTTGCAGTTGACCGCCAAGCGCCTTTCTCAATACCGAAACCCCCCGATTGACGGCATCGTCAGAAACATAGCTGCTCTGCCAGACTTGTTCAGCCAATTGAGCGCGTGAGACGATCTGATCGGGATGTGCCAAAAAATAAATCAGTAACTTGGTGGTTATCGGATCCAGCTTAATGCGCTGACAATCACGGGTCAACAAAGCGTGGTCAGCGTCAAAATACAGTTCATTTGTGTCAGCTAAAGTCTGGCTCATTGTTCCTCGCGCCAAGAAAAAAATAAAAAGCAAAAGTAAAAACGATGGTTTTGCCCAAAACGCAAAATCCCGGATTCATTTTAAAGGTGATGTCTTAATAAAACAAATGAATGATTATTTATGATGTGCATCAATAGTTTAACCTTGGCAAGAAATCTACCACGACTGACCAACGCCCTCAATTATCAGGTTTTTATCAGGTTTTCATAAGGTCTTTGCATTTGAATATTGGTCTAATTACGACACTTTCAAATTGCTGAATAATGTAAAGGGGAATAATCATGGAAATTAAACAACTCACGGGCAGGTTATCTCTTGCTTATACCCTGATAGCCTCAACCACCACGTTTACTATTTTCAGTTATGGTTCAGATATGTTGGATTTGCTGTTGGTCATGCTTTGGCAGTAGCAACTTAATCTGTTTGATAGTGTACAGAAAACGTACGCGGCTTGAACGCTTTGAAAATGCTGCTGTTTTTTAATCGGTCACAGAGGTGATTATCAGCTTTTTGTCCACTTTTTATAAGGATTTTTCGCTCGGAATTTGGTTTAATAGGGGCATCTTTGGCAAGTTATTGATCCAATTCAAGTATAAACGGATAAGAGTAAGAACGCGGAGCAGTATGAAATACCGGTTATTCACTACAATTACATTTAATGTCTGGCTTTTGTCCTTACTGGCCTTTTCGGCCACATTGCGAGCGGGGCAATGTCCTGCGACTTTCCCCGATGGTGCCAGCAGCAACAGCGCCACGGGCAGTGTTGTTTTTGGTAAAAACTCGGCTGTCTATAATAACCCCGACAGCGTGCTTGCCAGTCCCTCTGTCGACAGTGGCTCCCAAGGTTACTCCTGTTATACAGCAGATTGTACCGCCAGTGGCAGTCCTTCCGATGCTATTAACCTGACTGATTTTTCTTTTTCTGCCAGCACAGAGGTGACGGTTAAAAAGAACAAATCCGAAACCATAGGCACTACAGGCAATTATATATACAAGCTGGTTAAGCTCCAACAGGATGCCGAGCTGACTTTCTCCAGTTTGACCTACTATGGCATCACCAAACTGGAGATCGGCAAAAACTCCACCGTAAATCTGCCTGCGGGTGATTACTATATTGATCAACTGATAGTCGGCAATAATGCATCGATCGTACCCACAGGTACTGGCACGGTGCGTCTGTACCTTGGCAAAGATGCCCGTTTTGCTAAAGACTCACAACTTAATAGCAGTGGTAACGCCTCACGGGTATTTATTTATGCCTACAAAAAAATATCTACCGGTAATGGCGCGCTGCTAAATGCCTACATTTACGCCGTCGACAAAGTGACTTTAGGTAAAGGAACGGTGATCAATGGTGCTGTCTCTGCCAAAGATGTGACTTTTGGCCAGGATGCCAGAATATTCTACGACAGCAGCAATATTGTTTATACCGACTTCGACAATGTCTGCACCAATGGCCCGGTGCCTCCAACTCCATTGGTTGCTGAGTATCGCTTCGATGAATGTTCGCTGGCAAGCACCATTATTGACACCCAAGGTAACTATAATGCCACCGGCCATGGCCTGTCTGACTCCTCTGCCAATGCCGTCATCGGCCAGTCACTGGATCTTTTGGGCAGTGGTACCAGTGAGTGGGTGAATGTTCCCCGTGGGGTAGTCAACAACCTCAACAATCTGACGGTCTCAGTGTGGGTGAATACTTCAGTGTCAAAATATCAGCAGGAAGTTTTTCATGCGCTGGGCGATGATACTGGGGATGATGAACTTGAAATTGCTCTTTATTACAGCCAAACGGTTTACCTAAAAGTGCTGGACGACAGCATGTATCTGGCCAGCAACATAACCTTGACCGATGGCCAATGGCATCAGGTGGTGATCACTCGTGAGGGCTCTCAGGGTTGTTTGTATGTCGACGGTGCATTCCAACAGTGAAAGACGGATTTTGATTCAGG
>JABSOG010000040.1 GCA_013216025.1 Algicola sp.
GCCAAGCGCAATCCGGTGGACTATTCGCTGGAAGAACTGGCAGCCCGTTTGCCCGAAAACTTTGTCAGAGTGCATCGAAGCTGCATTGCCAACATTCACCAGATTTTAGAGATTGAGCGTTGGTTCAATGGCAATCTGCTGCTCAAGTTTAAAGGCAACAGTGAACAAATCAGTACCAGTCGCAGTGGCACAGCCAAACTGAAACAACTGCTCGACCTGTAAAAACCCGCAGGTTATGTTACCGCTAACCCAAAACAGCGTTTTACCGTAACCTTTACAGGATATGGTAAATCAATACAACAGTGACCAATCTAAAAATATGTGGCCATTTGAAATCAGTCATAGGTCATTACAGGCACATTAGATTTTAAAGTAATATTAAAGTCTAATTAAAGTCTAATTAAAGTCATATTAACTCTATTTTAATAAATTACATTTACCTTTAAGTTTAATGCGCTTATATTATCGCTTTGTTTTTGTTCGATATTAGAACCATTTAAATCACTTGGGATTTAATTCTCTGTCGTTTACTGTGTAAAAAGAAGGGTTTAGCCGAGGGATGTTTATTACTTGGGTGGGTTACTGTTTAGGGCAAAATTTCAATAAAATTAAAGGTAGTAAAAATGTTAACTCTGGAAAACTTTGACAATAGATTATTAGACCGTATTACTGAACACAAATTAATGAAATATTTGGCAACAGATGATTTGACACAAGAACAGGTCGAATTTGCATTGGGTCAGTATTGGTATCCCATTCACTTTTTTCCTGACTTCCTTGCCCATGTGATTACAAAATCGGATAAACTCGAAGTAAAGACTTTTGTCTCAAAAGTACTTTATCAAGAGCTTGGTGAAGGCTCTTTAAAAAAATCTCATGAAGTGTTGTTTACTAAAGTACTGCCCGGTTTTGACGTGTCAAGCATGGCGCAAAATGAACCGACTCAACAATTGATGTCATTGTTCGAGCAAAGCTGTAAAAGTTATGAAACTGGTGTTGGTTTTTTCTATGCTACCGAGGCACTGGACTTGACTATAGTGACTGGCCTTTCAGTTGCTATTAAAAATTTACGCGGTAAATCTCAATTGCCATGGGAAACTATCCATTTAGTACAGGAACCGGATCATACTGATTGTGTAGATAGCATATTCTTTAATCATCTGAATAAACTCGAACAAGATCGCGTAATAGAGGCCACTCATGATGCGTGGATTGCATGGGACAAGTTTTTCTGTGGGATATATGATGGTATGAAGAACTTGATCAAAGAACCCTGTGCTGCTTAAGCACAATCGGACAGGTGATTTTGTAAATTTTCATCATTAATTGGTGTGAAATCACCAAGCATTGTCTGTAACCGTTTGTGGTTGTAACCTTTCGTGGTTGTAACACTGAATATATTCCTCAACATCCCGCTTCATTGATAACCTTACCGTTGTGCGGCATAGCCCCCGTCTTGCCGATTGGCAGATAGAAACAGCGTTTCTGCTGAGCCGACACACCGGATGGGCACTAACTAAGAATAATCAGAGATAAAACAATGAATCAGCAACAATCCGCCATTACTACAGCCTGTCAGTCGATATGGTCTGATTCTCTTGGTCAAGAATCTTGTGATTTTGAAAAGACATTTATTGAGTTGGGAGGCTCGTCACTCAGCATGGTAATGTTGGTGTGGAATGTTAACGAACAATTGGCAACGAATATTGATATAGTCGACTTCATTGATAAACCGACTTTCAATCACTTGATTAAACTGGTGAACAATTCAAGTCAGTTGCCAGTACCCTCTAAATCAATGGATATAGCAGCATCTGTAGTTTATAAAACAGATACTGCCTTACCGATGGCTTATTCGCAAAAAGGGCTTTGGTTAATTGACAAACTTGAAGGTCCATCGGCAAAATATAACGTGGTGGTCGGTTTTGATATTCAAGGCAAAGTGAATTCAGAGCATCTCGCAGAGGCTTTTAGAATCATACTAGACCGACACCATATTTTGAATACCAGAATTATTGATGTAGACGGAGAACCCAATGTTATTCTGCCAAAAGAGACTAGTGAGCTACTTCACTATGTTGATATCAGTGATATTGCGCGAGAAAAAAAGGATAAGGAACTTCAACGATTAATTGATGAAGCTGCACATTATCACTTTAGTCTTAGTGAAGAGGTCTTATTAAGAGCGACGTTAATTAGAACAAATGAATCGGCATGTACAATAGTTGTTAACATGCATCACATCATTTCAGATGGTTGGTCTGTTGCGCTTATTGCATCTGAACTAAGTCAATTAATGACGCTTTTTGCAAAAGAACAATCACCTCAACTTGAGCCTTTGAGTGCCCAATTTTTTGATTTTGCAAAATGGCAAAATGACTTCATAGATTCCGACAACTACAACAAACAACTCTCTTACTGGCAAAAGCAGTTAGCAGGGCTGGAGTCGCAGCATGATATACCTCTTGACTATCCGCGCCCAGAACATCAAAGCATTGCTGGTGACTATTTCAGAGTGAATATTGACAAACAATTGTTTGAGCGCACCAAATCTCTGGCAAAACGCCATGGTGTAACCTTATTTGCTGTTACGCAGGCGGTGTATGCGATTTTAGTAAGACGTTGGAGCAATGCGAATGATATTGCTATTGGCACTCCCTACGCGAGTCGATGGGATAAGACGCATAGCAGTATGATTGGGTTCTTTGCAAACACCCTAGTTATACGCAACGATTTGTCTGAAAACATCTCTTTCAGTCAATTCTTATCTCAGACGAGTGAAGTCTGTAAGCAGGCGCTTCTGCATCAAGATGTACCTTTTGATAAGGTAGTTGAGGTTATTAACCCAAGACGTGAATCTAATCAAAACCCATTTTTCCAGATCTTTTTCGCACTACAAGATAATGAAACTATTAGGCTTTGCCTACCTGATTGCTCTATAAAAGATTTCATTGTGCCTACCAAAACGGCCAAGTTTGATATTTCTCTGCAAATATTTGAAAAAGACGATGCGGTTGAAGTGCTGTGGGAATATAAAACCGATATTTTTAAGCCTGAAACGATTAAACGCTTCGCGCAAAGTTATTCATTTTTATTGAACTCTCTGATCGAGGCACCTGAACAATTAATTGATTGTGCACCTTTAATGTCAATGAAATGTGCCCAGAAGACCATACTTGGCAGAGATTCCTCCGCCTGCGTAAAAGTATTAGGCACCATTCATGAAATATTCAACGAACAGTTGAAGCTTAGCGCTAATCGAATCGCACTAAGGGGCAAAACAACTAATCTGACCTATCAAGAGCTAGATGAACAGTCTGGGAAAATAGCATCATATTTATTGTCACAAGGTCTCAAACCTGGTGAGCACGTTGGTATTTATGCTATTCGTTCAATTCAAATGATAGTGGCTGTGTTGGGTGTGATGAAAGCAGGCGGCGTTTATTGCGCCCTTGATATTAAGTTGCCCGACGCTAGGCTTGAATACATAGTGTCTGATGCCGCGCTTGAACTTGTTTTACAATACGGTGTTCAATTGCCTCCAAATTTGTATGAAGGGCCGCACGTATCGATTACGGAACTTCTGGCTAGCGAGATAAAGTTAACAAATACACTGCCGTTGCTTAAAGAAGATCATCCTGCTTATCTAGTCTATACATCGGGGTCTACCGGACGACCTAAGGGTGTACTTCAGCGTCATCGAACGATTTGCAATTTGGTAGTGACTCAGGAGTTGACTGCACGCTATACAATACTACAGTTCTCTCCTTGCGTATTTGATGCATTTATCCAGGAATTAGCAACAGCATGGCATTGTGGCAGTGACATTGTGTTAATGGATGAGGCGCAAAAAGACAATATACCCGCATTTCCCTCCCTGTTACACCAACATAAAATTGAACGCATGATCTTAACGCCTGCACTTTTAAATGTCCTGTGTGAGGAAATTGAATTAAATCAGTTTGAGCTGCCTGCAATGAGAGAACTTATTGTCGGGGGCGAAGCATTACATCTGGGGGATGGGTTAAGGCATTTTTTACTGCGCCATCCACGGTGCTGTTTTTGGAATCACTATGGACCGATGGAAACACATGTCGTCACGATTTATAAAGTGGATGCGCATACATCGAAGGCATTTCCGCCCATAGGTAGAATGATTGACAATTGTCATGGCTACATTCTCAATCAATCAGGTTGCTGTGTGCCCGTTGGCGCCGTAGGAGAGTTTTGTATATCGGGCGCCGCTTTGGCCGCAGGTTACCAAAATAGTAAAGAACTAACCGAGAAAAAATTTGTAAAAAATGCATTTGATAAACCCGGACATCATCATCTGTATAAAACGGGTGATCTGGTGCAGTGGAAAAATGATAATTTATATTATGTCGGTCGTACCGACGATCAGATAAAACTGCGTGGTTTTCGTATTGAACCAGGCGAAGTCAATCATAATATCCTGGCGCATAAGCAGGTTAGTAAGTGTTTTGTTACGCTGCGAAAAATAAATCAATCAGATACTCTGTGTGCCTATATCGTCTTAGAACCGGGTTCAGATGAAGGTGTCATCAACGAAATCAAACAACAATGTCTATCTGAATTGCCAAACTACATGTTACCCGATAATTTTGTGATATTAAAAAGTATGCCGCATACGCTTAACGGGAAAGTCGATAGGAATGCGCTAAACAAAATTATCATTAATATTGAACCGGCAGATATTGTTACCGCCAAAACCAAAAATGAACTGAAACTTGTTCAATTGTGGGAGAACGTTCTGGGCTCCAATAAGGATCAGCTCAGTGCTGATACCAGTTTCTTCCAAGTAGGTGGTCATTCTCTGGTGTTGGTAAAATTGCACAATGCCATCATACGAACTTTTAAAACTGAGCTTTCTTTGGCTGAGTTGTTTAAGCACGATACGGTACAATCTCAGGGAAGACTGATTGATAGCCTGTTAGACCGTCCGTTAACCGATTCACAAATACCCAAGACCGTGGTGAATAGGTCTAATGTCCCGCTGTCTTTTCAACAAAAAAGACTTTGGTATATTGCCAATTTCTCAAATGACAAATCATCTTACAACATCCCGTTTGCTTATCGTCTATCTGGCGACCTTTGCGTTGCTTCTTTACAAAGTGCTTTAAACTGCATTGTTAAGCGTCATCCCATCATTCATACAGTGTACAAACAAGTCAATGGTGAGATTCATTCTGAATTACTGCCAGAACCAGAAGCCGCTCTATCGGTAACTGACATTACAGACGACGTAGAACAAAATGAGAAAACGTCAGATTGGATAAAAGCGCAAAGTAAGCATGTATTCGATTTAAGTAATGAAGTCATGCTGTACACTAGCCTCCTCAAATTATCAGATAAGCAATACATTTTGCTATTGAATATGCACCATATTGCATCAGATGGGCGATCAATAGAGCTGTTGTTATCAGAGCTAAAAACGGCTTATGCCAAAACACTAAAAGGTCAGTTATTTACCGGCACTAATGACATTCAATATGCGGATTACGCTGCATGGCAACAAGTGGTATCGACAGGGCCACAATATGATCACTCTTTGCAATATTGGCTCGCGCAATTGGATGGCGCCCCGTCCGTACACAACCTGCCGCTTGATTTCCCCAGACCGACCAGAAATAGCTCAGAGGGCAGAGCGGTTTGTTATGAGATACCCAAACAGCTTTGTGATGGATTGATTAGCCTAGCAGAAGATCAACAAACCACTGTATTTATGATGTTAGAAGCTGTTTTTGCTTTGTTGGCAGGCCGTTGGAGTAAACAAGATGATATTGTGATTGGTACCCCTGTTGCTGGACGTCATCATCCACAAATTGAATCAGTCATAGGCCTGTTTGTTAACATGCTGCCATTAAGGCATAAATTGGATGAAAATACCGATTTCACCGGTTATCTGCAAAGTGTAAAAAACGTTGTGGTTGATGCGCTTGGGCATCAGGATTATCCATTTGAAATTTTGGTCGCTAAACTCGATTCGCAGCGAAGCACAAACTATAGCCCCGTATTCCAACTCACTTTTTCAATGTCTGACTCAGCGGATACTCATCTAGCGTTAAATGGAATAGAAACATCACCTATACCCACTACAGAGTATGTTGCTAAGTTCGATTTATCGTTACATATAGAGAAAGTAGGAGAGCGTTATCAGGCATTTTGGACTTATAGCAAGGCCATTTTCGATGAATCTACAATAGAGCAAATGGCCAAGAGCTATCTGAAGTTGTTGTCAGAGATCGTGGCAAATCCAAATGAATGTATTGATACCTACCCAATTGTCGATGATAGTCAAAAAGAGGCGATTTTAGTTCATGGCGGATTCACATCAGAAGAATTTATAGGCTCAAAAGACAGTCTATTCACGCGTTTTCAACAACGTGTAATACGCCATCCTGACGCCATTGCTGTTGCAGATAATACCAGTGAACTTAGCTATTCACAATTATTGGAAAATGCCGGTATTATCTCAGCTAAATTACAAGCTAGTGGGCGCCAACAAAATCAGGTGATTGGGATTTATCTGCCCCGTTCTACCGCATTAATTGAATCGATGATGGCTGTAATAAAGCTATGTTCATGTTTTGTGGTGTTAGACACTGCACTGCCGCCGGAGCGTTTGGCATTTCAAGCAGATAACTGTAATGTAGATTGTATTATTCATTTTGAAGATAATGAACAAGATTGGTTCACACCCTATAGAACGATTGTCTATTCGCTAGAAAAAGTAGATTTTGCGCGCGCTGATATTCAATATAAGCTAGATTCAACTGCTTACATTATTTACACATCCGGTTCAACCGGGACGCCTAAAGGGGTGAAAATCAGTCAAAGATCATTGCTTAATTTGTGTGATTGGCGAATTAAAGAGTATGACGTCAGTCAGCACTCAACGGTCACCCAAATTTCGGATATGAGTTTTGATGCAGCGCTATGGGATGTGTGGAGCTCTCTGATGGCTGGTGCTCGACTACAAATCGTCACTGATGAACAACGAACCTCCCCAACTCAACTTAAGCAACTCTTACTTCGTCATCGGGTTACGCACACTTTAGTGCCAACCGGTTTATTAGAAGCACTTGCAGACCAAGATGTATTCAATACGCCCGAGTTAAGGTATGTACTGACCGGAGGTGACAGGTTAGGCGGGTTTGTTCTACCTAAGGATAGTCGTGCTGCATTAGTCAACCTTTACGGTCCTACTGAGGCGACTGTTGCGGCCACAGGTTGCCAGATATATCCCAATCAAATAGGTCTACCAGCCATAGGTCGCCCAGTTGGTAATTACAGTGTTTTCGTGATGAATTCACAGCAACAGTTACAACCACTTGGCGCACTAGGAGAGCTTTATATTGGTGGTGCTGGATTAGCACAGGGCTATGTTAATAATCCTAAATTAACGGATCAGGCTTTTATCCGATGCCCAATGCTTGACAATATTCGATTGTATAAGACTGGTGACATTGTACGTTGGAATTCACAGCATCAATTAGAATATATTGGACGTGAAGATTCTCAGGTGAAAATCAGAGGATATCGAGTTGAATTGGCAGAAATAGAGCAGGTATGTAATCAATTGCCGTATATTGCTCAATGCAAAGTGGTATTTAATGACACCGATAAGAGGTTAGTCGCGTTTATAAGTGTTAAAGACAATACCGCAAACAATGATCTTGATCTGATGAAGAAAGAAATCAATCGTCATCTAACGCAATCCTTACCACCTTATATGCACCCGTCCGCTATTTGCTTCATCGCACAATTCCCGTTAACTAATAGTGCTAAAATTGATGTGGCTGCATTGCATCTAATTGATTATCATGAAGAAACTGCAATAGATTTTCTCAGTGCAACGACAAGCACAGAAAAAGCGCTAGCAAAAATTTGGAGTCTGCATCTAAAAGTTGACAAAATAAATATTCTTGAAAACTTTTTTAGTATGGGTGGTCATTCATTGATGGCAATGAAAGTCATTGCTGAAATAGAACACGATTTGTCAATTAGTCTATCAGTTGAGGATCTATTTAGATTTCGCACCATCGAGGCTTTATCTAAACTCGTTGAAGAACAATATCTAAAGGATAAAAACGCCGAGCTGTTTGCTCAAGAGCAGACTGAAGAAATGGAGTGGTAATGGAAAATCCAGGTCAAATCATCGCTTATCTGAATGGATTAGGCATTGCTCTGTCACTAGTTGATGGCAAGTTAAAATCAAAAGCCCCCAAAGGTGCCATTACTAAGGAAGTTTCACAGCTAATAATCAACAATAAGACCGCGATTATCGACTTCATCAAAAGTGATAAGCGGTCTATGCATAACAACATCCTCTCGATTGACAAATCGAAAGACGATTGTTATGAAGCGTCATACGCGCAAAGACGGTTATGGATCACAGAGCAAAAATCTGGCCATAATAGCCTCTATAATGTGCCAGTTATTTTAACTTTCGGTGCTACCTTCAATTTGGCCGCGCTTGAATTTGCTTTAAATCAAATCGTCATAAGACACGAGAGCCTTCGAACGGTATTTTTACAAGTTGGACAAAATGTTCTTCAGCAAATACAAGCGCCTAGACCGATTAGCATTGTAGAACATCACTCGGTAAAGAAACAATGCACCGATGAGCAGGCCCAGGAAATCATTCAAACATCGGCAAAACGCCCCTTCTCTTTGCATCATGACTTGATGGTGCGTTGTGATATTATTTATCGAAATCAAACACATACGGATATATTGATTTGCTTTCATCATATTGCATTTGACGGTTGGTCTTTTGATCTGTTTCTGCAAGAGTTGATACACTTCTATCAAAAATATCGGCAGCGCAGTGCTGTCAATAGTTCCGATACCATTGCTGACCTAGATTTTCAGTATAAAGATTTTAGTCACTGGCAGAATGAACATTTATCCTTAAATTCAACGAGCTATAACGACTTGATGGCGTATTGGCAAGATAAACTGAAGGACTTACCTGCTCAGCATAATGTTCCATTGGATTATTCTCGTCCAGTTTTTAGTTCTTATGAAGGGTTTAGCCATAGCGTTAATCTTGATCATTCATTGGCAAAGAACATCGCACGTTTTGCCAAAGTTGAAGGGTTAACAATGTTCATCTTCATGCAGGCAGTATTTGCTGTATTGTTGGCTCGTTGGAGTTCAGAAGAAGATATAGTCATCGGCACACCCGTGGCCGGCAGAGAGCATTCGCAATTAAAATCTATCATTGGATGTTTTGTAAATACCCTTATATTGCGTAATCAGGTCGACCAAAAACAACCATTTATCGATTTTTTACATCAAACGCAAGATAGCGTACTTGGAGCATTGGCTCACCAAGCTATGCCTTTTGACTTGTTGGTTGAGGCACTGAATCCTAAAAGAACACTTAATATTCATCCCTTACATCAGATTGCGTTTAGCTTTAATTCATTTGAAAACACCCAAATGCATACAATAGATGCAACCATTGAGTATGCTAACCTGCAATCAGCCAAATATGATCTTCAATTGCATGTATCCCAAAATGAAGCGCAAGAGGTCAAACTGAGTTGGGAATATAGCACCGATGTATTTTCTCAAGAGACGATTGCCAGTATGTCGGACTCGTTTATCGTGTTATTGCAAGCTATCTTAGTCGACCCTGCCATGGCGGTGGGTTATTTGCCAATGGTGCAAGCAGCACCAATTGCAAAACCTTTGATGCAAAACAATCAATTGTTGTGTTTGACCCAAACGTTTGCAAAATGGGTTAACCAGACCCCTGATGCGATAGCGCTGACCTTAGATGATCAGCAGTTCACCTATCTAGAGCTAAACGAAAAAGCAAACAAAATAGCGGCTGCGCTGCTGAGCCTAACAGATGGTCGCCAACAATTAATTGGTTTGTATGTTGAACGGTCTGTCGAAATGATCATTGGCTTACTCGGTATTCTTCAAGCCGGAGCAGGTTATCTGCCTCTTGATCCAAACAATCCAGCTGATCGCACCAATTTCATTGTTGATGATGCAGATGTCAAACTGATTGTTACCCAACGACATTTACAATCCCGCTTGTCTGATAATACTTCGCATCAACTGCTATTTATTGAAAACGTATTAGAGACTACAGAAGAGGTTTCGATAGATATTCTTGACTCTGTTAGCTCGAATGTTGAAGACCTTGCGTATGTTATCTATACATCAGGCTCTACTGGTGAACCTAAAGGCGTTAAAATTGAGCACCGTCACATTGCACGTCTTTTCAAATCGGCAGAAGAACATTTCTCTTTCGATGCCAAAGACAAATGGTCACTGTTCCATTCGTTCGCTTTCGACTTTTCGGTTTGGGAAATTTGGGGCGCCTTTTTGTATGGGGGGACCTTGGTCATTGTTCCCTATGAAGTTAGCCGAAGCCCGAAACAGTTTTATGATTATCTGCTGACTAAACAAGTGACTATCCTCAATCAAACGCCATCCGCTTTTTATTTGTTGTCTGAAGAACAGAAAAAACGTGACAAATTACTTGCACTGCGATACGTGATTTTTGGCGGAGATAAACTTGAACCAAAGAAGTTAGAATATTGGTATCAACGTTACCCACAGAGCCCCGAATTAGTCAATATGTACGGCATTACCGAAACAACCGTGCATGTTACTTTCTACAAGGTTGGTCAACATGATTTGACATCAATCGGCAGTCCGATAGGTCGCCCTTTAAATGATTTGGTGTGTTTAGTCTGTAATGAATTTCAGCAACTACAACCTGCTGGTGCGCCTGGCGAGTTACTTATTGGCGGTGCAGGCGTTGCGAGTGGCTACTTAAATCGGCCACAGCTTACTTCTGAACGATTTGTCATTTTGCCGCATTTGCATCCCACCATGCGTTTTTACCGCAGTGGCGATTTGGTCAGAAGTAACCATCAAGGCGCATTAGAATATTTTGGTCGAATTGATGCTCAGGTAAAACTTCGTGGGTTCAGAATTGAACTGGGTGAAATTCAACAAGCAATTGAAGAGGTTGACACTGTTAAACAAGCATTGGTTCGGTTGCACAGAGATTCACAAGACAATGATCAGTTAATTGGTTACATTGCATCAGTTAACACCCAAACAGATGATTTGATTGTTGAAGTGAATCATTACCTTACGAAGAAACTCCCTTCTTATATGGTGGTAAATAAATTCATTTGCCTAGATAACTTCCCTTTAACTAATAATGGCAAAGTTAACATAGATAAATTGCCACCATTTGAACAAGCGATGTCGATACAACAGAGTTATCGTCAGCCTCGCACGCCATTGGAAACGACACTGTGTAAAGTTTGGGCCCAGGTACTTGTCTGTGAGAGGATAGGTATTGACGACAACTTTTTTGCCATGGGTGGTGATTCAATCAGAGTGTTGGAGCTGGTGAAGGTGATGGAGGAGCACAACCTCATATATGACGTACAAGATGTGTTTTTATATCAATCGATATCTCAACTGAGCAGTGCCAATGTGTTGTCAAAGCAATCCAATGTGAAGTCTGTTCCAATGCATCTTATAGAGGAATATACACCGGAGCGTTCTGCTGACTCATTGTATGAAGATGCATACCCACTGACTTCAATGCAACAATTAATGGTAGATAAACAACAACAATTCGGTTCGTTTATATACACACCTGCACATCTGCTATCACTGGACACAACCATCATAGATCAACAGCGCTTGATTGATGTCTTAACATTTTTAATCCAAAAAAACCCGACATTACGCACCGAAATAGTTAAAACAGAGACTAATGAGTACTTGCAATATGTTAGGAAGCAGGCAGAGCTTAACTTAAGTGTTGTCGATTTGAATGAACAGCCAAAATATCTGGCGGGGTTGTTAGAAGGCGACATTAAATGTTTGGCTGAATTACCGATGAAAATTGGGTTTGGCCAATCGTTAGTGCAATTCAAGTTATTTTTAGGCGCCCCCAAATCGACTTATATTTTGATCACTGCACACCATGCTATTGAAGATGGATGGGGATTTGTTGGTTTTCTAAACGAACTGCAAAGCTTGTATTTCAGTGATGAACCAAAGAGTTTAGAAGTAGACTATCAAATCAAGAATGTATTTAAAGAACACCTTGCCCTTGAGTTAGAGGCAGCTAAAAGTAACGAATACAAAGCCGTTTGGACGAAGCTGTTGGCTGGTTTCCATTGTATGATAATTGCTGAGCAGCAATACATCCAAAGAGAACTCGACCATAGTGATTCTAAAATAGAGATCCCATCAACCTGGATTTTAGCCATTAAAGAGCGGGCCAATAACCAGAACGTATCTTTCAGGACGCTCATTCTTTATGCTTACTTTCGAGCTTTGTCAGAACTGTGTGAACAAGATTCTATAACGATAGATGTGGTCATGAACAGCCGTTCGAATCGGCTTTCAGATCCCCTTGGCGCTGTTGGCCTTTTCTGGAATTTGCTACCGATAAACTTAGCTCTGAATGAAAAAGAAAACGCCCAAATCAATCTATTACATAACAGATTGTTAGAAACTGAAAGCTTTGCTCATTATCCACGTAGTGCAATAGCGGCGAATGTTAATCCAAATATAGAAACCTTTGCCGCTTTTAATTTCGTGAGTTTTCACCATTACCAAAAAAATAGTTCAAATAAAACAATGAATGTTGACAAAGGTATCGATCGATTCCATCACCCACTGAAGCTAATCGCCTCATTAGATCCGACCTATGAAGATATTTACCTTTATTTTGAATACTGTCCGCAACGGTTTACCAAGATGAAAATTGATCAACTCGCGTCTTGTTTTAAAACCGCACTAAATGAAAGGTTGGATGACTGTGTCTAGTTATTTGAAAGAGTTTAAAATGATAGGCAAATTAGCTATCGCATGTGTTTTGGCGCAATTTGCCACCGTATTTCTGATTTTCATTGATAATATGATGGCAGGAAGGCATGGGCCCCAGACGCTTGCAGCCTTTGGTGTTGCTACTCAAATCATTATTCCGATACTCATTCTAAGTATGGGTTTCTTCTTTGCAATCAATAGCATAGTAGCAACGCTGTATGGCAAGAAATTAATTGAAGAAATCAATGTTGTCATTTCTACCTGTTTCTACATGGCGCTGATATCAAGTATTATTTGTATAGCCCTATTAAACAATATTGAGCCACTACTCGATTTCTTTGCGATTAAAAAGGAATTGTACCCAGGAATTAAAGGCTATCTAGGCAATATATCTTACGGTATCTTTCCGTACCTCTTATTCTTGGTGTTACGTTTTACCAGTGAAGGCTTATTGAAATCCAAATACGTCATGTATTGTGCGATAAGCGCAATACCGGTAAAAGTATTGCTTAATTTACTATTTATCTATGGTGCACTGGGTTTCGAAGGTGAAGGTGCATCTGGAATGGGCAAAGCTACTGCGCTGACATGGACTTTTATGCTATTGATTTTGTTAACCATCATGCTGCGCAATAAAAACATTAAGCAACTTGGTATCTCAATAAGTGTTTCGCGTTTTAGCCGCAAAGTCTGTTTGGAGATAATAAAAGTGGGTGGCCCTATTGCTTTTAGTATGGGCATAGGCGTTATCTTTATGTCTATTACAGGCCTGATGATTGGTAGTATATCCGCTCATGCAATAGCAGCTCATCAATCTGCTTTTAACTTTGTTACTTTGATCAGTATGCTTTTTCAGGGAATAACTGTCGCCGTCACCTCGCGAGTGGCTTATTTAAACGGCGCTAATAAAACTGGTAATATTCCTATGGTAATCAATATAGCGATTGCAATGGTTATAAGCGTAGCGCTACTTAACGCTTGTATTCTGTTATTTAATGCAACACTAATCGGCAAGATCTATAGTCACGATACTTTATTGATTAGCATGATAGCCAATTTGTTATTCTGGGGCGCATTATTACAGGTACCACAGGCGCTTCAAGAAGTTGCCGCCGCTGTATTGAGAGGTTTTAAAATCACTTTACAGCCGACCATTATTTATTCTGCAACTTTTTCGGGAAGCTTAATTGTCGGGTATTTTCTGTCGACGCATTGGCAATTTGAGGAATCTGGTTATTGGATGGCCATTGTTTTAGCCAATATACTGACTGCTATTGGGTTGTTTTATATGCTATTTGTTAAATTTCACAAAGCTACACCGCTGATTTCTCAGCAAGTTAGCTCATTGAAAAATTAGAATGTATGTTTTAGGTGTTAGTTAATTTTAGTGTATTAACAATTTTACAACTCACAGGGTGAAGCTAAAGTGGATTTATCGGGAATAACTTTTTGTAAGAAAAAACTTAACGTGAACAGCGTAGATATATCAGAGCTCTTTGCTATGGACGCTTGCGCATCAGCCATAGAAATACGAGAGTTTTATGAAAAACATGGATATCTGTTCTTCCGCGACCTGATACCCCGAGAACTGGTTTTAAATGCAAGAGACGAAATACTGCAGAAGTATGCAATTATTGGGGAAGTTGATGATCGCCAGCCTATCAGAATGGGTATGGCGTTAAACAGAAGCTATAGAGAGGAAGTGAATATTCGAGCGCTCAGGCAATCTATTGTGTCCGGCTATTACTATCAATCTGTTAGTCGATTTTCGAATATTCAAAATATAGTATCGAAAGTTCTAGATTATGATGCACAAATGCTTAATTACTTATGGCCCAGAATGATACCGACGGGTACGGGGACAGGGCTTCATCAAGATGCACCATTCTTCCAAATACCCTCAGATTTGCTGGTTTCTGTTTGGACACCGCTAGGTGATGTAAGCCCAACTGAGGGGGCATTAGTCATATTGGAAGGTAGTCACAAGAGCGAGACTTTAAAGCATGAATATGGTAATAAGGATGCAGATAAAGAAAAAGGTTTTGGTTGGTACAATACCGATCTCGAAGAAACTCAACGTCGAATCGGTGGACAATGGCTTACAGCCGATTTCAATGCAGATGACGTCCTTATTTTTAGTCAAATGACCCTTCATGGCGCATTTGATAATAATAGTGCAGGCAAAATTCGATTAAGTTCGGATTCACGTTTCCAGAGCACAGAGTTACCTATTGATCCTCGTTGGGCAGCTGATAATGCAACAGGTCGATCAGCAAAAAGAGTATTCCTACCACAATCGACTTGTTTAGAGACAATTTCAAATCCAAATCTTAGTACTGAATTTCATGATATAGACGATTTTGGAAAAATTGATAGAACGTGATCATTATATATACCTTGTAATGGCTTTAAAATGGATTGATTCAAGAGAAATCGCTTTAAGCCTGATAGAAGAACATCCAGATGTGGAACCCACCAAGCTGCATTTTGTTGAATTGCGTCTATGGGTATTGGCTCTGGAAGATTTTGACGATGACCCAGATCATTGCGGAGAGCGCATTCTAGAATGCGATTCAATTGATGTGGATTGACGAAATGTAAGCCCATTATTTGATGGCGGTGTTTAATCATCTGTCGCCTCCCGATTGGCTGCGGGTGGATACAGCTCATTAAATTCATTAATCATTTTGTCGACACTAAATGGCGTAACCGTCGACCATCTAAATACCTTTTTTAACTGCTGTAATTCATCGCCCGACAGCTTGATGATGGTTAAAGACACAAACTCATCGCCAGATTCGAGCAGCACTTTATCGCAGCCAGTGTGCAATTTAATCTGCTTAAAAAAGACATTCAGCAGCGCCAGAGGGATCATATTCAACACCGTTTTTTAAGCTTGTATTGCTACTATTGTAGCAGGGTAATCGTCTTGCCTTTTACATTGATTTTGACGAACAGCCCCGCCCGTGGTAGTTTCACGTATCTTCAATACAGCAGTGTGATATTGCAATTTAATGACCGTTTCAAAAAAATCAGGCATCATTTGGGCCACACTGGCCTCTGTACTGGCCGCGCTGTTTGTGATCCCCTGGAAACTGGCGACTAATGCTGGCGAAATCACTACCGTTGTTTTTGTATTACTGCTGAGTGCCGCAACGGCTAACTCGCTGATATGGTTGGCCACCTCGCATTCAAAACCCTTTGCCAAACCAACAAAGTTAGAAATGGGGCTGTCATCGGGGCTTGCGGTGCTGACACTGCTGGGCAATCTGGCCAGTGCCAAAGCCATCGTTTACCTCACCCCCGCCTCGCTTAATACCTTTTTTCGTGCCGAAGTCATTATCATCTCGCTACTGGCCATGGTGTTTTTAAAAGAAGCCATTGAGCGGCGCTTTTATTTAGGCCTAGTGGTGGTCGGCGTTGGGTTTTATATCATGACACCCAACCATACCCTAGGTGACGACTGGTCAGTGGGCGTGGGTTTTGCCTTAATCGCCGCCACCATGTTCTCGGGTATGGTACTGCTTGCTCGTAAATACGTGCGCCGAATTGATACCGTATTGGTCAACGCCCTGCGCTTATGGATATCGGTGATATTCTGGTTTTTGGCCAATTGGCGTATCCCGGGAGCTTCAGAATTTAATACATCTTTGGTGTTATACGCCGTCATTGCGGCTATCGCAGGCCCCGTTCTAGGTCGCATGTGTTTTATGTTTTCGTCGGTCCACTTAGAAGCGCGTAAGAGCGCATTAATTGCCATGACCAGTCCGGTATTTGCATTGGGTTTCAGCTTTATCTTTTTGGATGACATACCCGATAATTTAGAAATTTGGGGCGGCGCAATTATGCTGCTTGGCATCAGTTTTACCTTGCTGCCAAAAGGTAAATTCATAAAATTAAAGGAAATTCGTCGTGGCAAAGTGTGAACTAGCAATTGTATTAGAGCGCGAAGATGACAACTACCAAATCGGTGATGTTGTGCGTGGACAGGTTAAAGTCAACGTAACCCAACACTGTGAATTCCAAGAAGTCTTCATCAAAAAATTCTGGCAAACCCACGGCAAAGGTAATGAAGATGAAGGCGATGTACAAAAAATTGTGTTGTTCAAGGGAGATTTGCCGCTGGGTGAATATAGCTATCCTTTTGAATTTGAGCTAGAGAACGGGCCAATAACCTATCAAGGTGAAAATTTTGGCATACAGTGGCTGCTCGAAGCAAGAGCCGATATTAACTGGGCGATAGACCCTAAAGCCAGCATCCCCATCACCATAAAAGCCAATTCTGAGCAACCGATTAAATTGACTCAGGCCCCCATCGAAAATGAAATAGACTTTGCGGCAGATCTTAAACGTAACCTCAATCTCGATCACCCAGCAATAAAATCGAAAGTACTGCCGATAGCCATGAGCATTTTCGCCCTTTATAGCTTCATTATCATCGTACTGGCCATAGTAAACATTCGCACCAATGCATATGACAGCCTGATCACCAATATCCTATTTTGGGCGCTGCCGGGTTTTCTGCTTTTTAAACTATGCAAACCCTTTATCGCCCAAAGAAAGCTGGGCGAGGTCACCGTCACTATCGAAGAAAAAGACTACCACTGCGCCGAGCGGATAACCGTTAAGGTAAACTTCACCCCACCAAAAAACCTCACCATTAACGGCATTAAAGCCCGTTTGCAACTGAATGAAAATGTAATCTCGGGCAGTGGTAAAAACAAAAGTCACCTCTCCCATCAGGATGTTATAGAAGAGAAAACCTTGGTTGAAAACCGAAAACTGCCTGCCAATATACCGTTTGGACAGTCTGCGTACCTAGCACTACCCACCGAGGTTATGCATAACTTTAAGAGCCCGAGCAATAAGCTGAGCTGGCAATTAGTGCTAGATATTGATATCCCTTACTGGCCAGACTGGCAGCTTAAACAAACCATACAGGTTAAGTGCTAATCTTTGATGCCTTTAATTCACTGGCCAACTTGAGTTTCTGCTTTTGTTTGACAGATGCCCAGGTGCCACCGTTCGAAATGGTATCAATACGTTCTTGATATTTACCCAAAGCGCGTTCGAATACTTTGGGTAATGATATCTTGCCTTCAGCGTCAAGGTTGTAAAGCAGGTTCAAATAATCCCAGAATACATCACCCAGTTCATCCTCCAAATAACACTTCCGGTCGGCATTAAGTTCTTCACCAACCTCTTCAATTTCGTTCTTCAGCGCTTCGAAATACGTCGAACTGCCAGCGCTCCAATCACGCTTTTGGTCAATCTCATGTTTAGTCGCGACGACAGACAAAAGCGCCGTTATATTGTCTAAATTCATACTTATAAACCCCTTTTAATCTGGTTAGAATTATATTGTTCACCGGTAGCCGAAACTATACACCGTCAATTTGTACAAACCACAACGATTCATCTGACTAATTATTTTTAGTCATTTAGTTTGACTAATTTTTTTTAGTCAAAGGATAACCATGCATTGCCCATCAGTAGCGATTGGTGTGGTGTGAAGCTTCCCAAGGCCGATAAAAAAGCTACAATTAGCTTACGTTGCCTTTTAAAGCTTATTCAAAATGTCAGTTACCCTTTCCAAGAAAGCAGAACAATTTGTTGAATCCGAAGTTGCAGCTGGTCACGTTGATTCAACTGCGGATGTCATCGATCAAGCATTGGAACTGTACCAACTGCGCAGGCAATATTTTGAAAAACAACTAATCGAAGGTATTGAAGACGCTGATGCTGGGCGACTCAGGTCATACAGCCCACAAGTACTGGAAGATATTAAACAAAACGCATTAAAGAAAATGGCAGCCAGAAAGACCCTCGCATGAATTGTTTTGAAGTCAAGCTAACTCCAAAAGCTGAAGATGACCTCGCAGAAATATTGTCCTATATCGCTGAAGATAACCTTGAAAACGCAGTCAACTTTGTCGATAAACTGATTGTGAAAATTAACGACACGTTATCAATCATGCCCTATTCAGGCACTTTGTTTGGTGAAGTCCGAGGAAATCAAGTACGCACCTTTGTTTTACATAAATCCTATACCGCTTTTTATAGAATCGTAGAAGATAAGGAGCAAGTAGAGGAGATTTCTGTTTTTAATACTTATCAAGACGACAAAGCATTCTGGCTAGAGCTAAAGAGCCAAGGTATTACACCTCAATGAAGCGACTAAAAGACGAATACCCCAATAATCACGCATGAACATGACAGCTCGGGTTAATCTGAACATCCAGAGCTTTCATGACTTTTTGAACTGTTGACCATTGGGGCTTAGATTTACCAGAAAAAACCTTATACAGACTCTCCCTGTTAAGGTTGGCTTGCTTGGCAACATTGGCAACCCCCTTGATTTTTGCCACATCGCCCAACGCGATGATAAATACTTGCGGGTCGGCATCTTCATAGGCTTCATTTAAATAGTGGGCAATATCGTCATCTGTTTTTAAAAATATGGCCGGATCGTAAGGTGTAGTTTCCATCATGATGTCCTATATTTTCTTGGCTTGTTTAAAATCGCAGCGGTTGCAATTTCATTAGCCTCAGGCTGTAGAGTAGCTCCTGAGCTACATGAGCACATTGAGCACAATGAGTTTAATTAAACGCCTAGCTTAAAAAAACGGCTAAAAACCTCTGTAGGAACGAGCTCCAGCTCGCGATAATTGGCGTAGCCAATTCAATCTTAGGGTGCCCTGCGACCAAAATCGCGAGCTGGAGCTCGCTCCTACCGCGAAAGGGTCAGCACCCATCACTCCACCCGCTTCCCCCACTCAAGCAAAGCATCAACAAAGGCTTTTAACTTGGCAGGTTGCCCGCTTCTTGAAGGATAAACGACATACAAAGACGTAGGTTTAATCTCGATATCAGGGTTTATCTCCACCAATTGCTGCGTTGCCAATTCTTGCCGAACCATACTCCTAGGCACCATAGCAAACCCTAACCCGGCCATAATAGCTTGTTTGATGCTGCTCATGCTATTAACCGCAAAACGATGTTTTAACGCCACTTTTTGACCTTGCCAATGAAAAGTGTCGGTATTTAAACCATCATTGATTTCTCTGGCCGTGCCAACGCTCGGCTGGCTAATCAAGGCTTGTGGGGTTGTTGCCAGTCCATATTGTTCGATATGTTGCTGATTGGCCACCAACACCCACTCTGAATGGTAAATTTTGCGATAAATCAGGCTGCTGTCTTGTATTTTTTCGGCACTTACCCGCATCGCGATATCAAAGTTGTCTTTAATTAAATCCACATGGCGGTTTGACTGCACAAATTGTAAATTGATTTTGGGATAACGCTGCAAGAAAGGAATGATCACCGTTGGCATCCAAAAGTCGATCAGGTTTTGTGGTGCGCTAACCCGCAACTGCCCGGTAGGAATGTGACTCAGTCCGGCAATGTAATCATCGCCCAGTTGCAATGACGCCAAGGCCTGTTCGCAATAACTTAAATACTGTTCACCAGCCTCGGTCAGGCTGACCGAACGGGTGGTTCGTTGCAATAGTCGAATGCCTAAACGTGACTCAAGCTGACTGATTTTAGAACTGACCGTCGACTTTTCGAGGTTCAAGGATTCGGCGGCCTTGGTAAAGCTATGCAACTGGGCCACTTTGCTGAAAATGCGGATTTGGTTTAAATCATTGTTCGCCATAAAAAACAATCTTATATAAAACTAGTGAATTATTCACATCAGAATAACAAGCATAATAGACCAACTTCAACGACCAGAGTAGCTCATGACCGACATAACCAACAAATTAGAACAAACCCCAACCCTCAAATTCGACCGAGGTTATAAATGGCTGCATTGGAGCATGGCATTTTTGGTGTTGTTGATGTTGCTGGCCTTGGTAGGGTTCGCGCAAGAAATGACGGTTGAAGAACGCATGACTATGCTGACTGGCCATTCGAGCATTGGCACCATCATCAGCCTATTACTGCTGGTGCGCATCACCAAGCGCTTTGTCAAAAAAAGCCCACGACCACAACACATAATGCCACGCTGGCAGCAACTGGCGGCCAAATCCACTCAGTTTGGGTTGTATTTTTGCATGGTGTTTATTCCAGTAACAGGTTACCTAACAGCAAGGTTTCACGAATTACCGGTAAAAGTGTTTGGCAATTTTGATATAAGCCAAGCAACACAACAAAGCTATAACCAAGCCACTTTCGACACATTGCGCTTGGCCCACGAACTGGGTATTAAGTTAATCATGGTGTTGCTGGTACTGCATATCGGCGCAGTTTTTTATCATCGCTTGGTCAAAAAAGATGGCGTGTTGGCCTCAATGACAACGGCCAAGTAGACATTAGATGGCCATTTGCTATCACATATAACCCATACTAAGCCGGATTTTTGTATTTGCCTGACGAAATCCGTTTAGCCAGCACAAAAGACAGCATAAACCCGAACATTGCCAAACAAGCCAACAGCAAAAATAGACGGTTGAATCCAACAATGCCCGGTGCCGAGTCAAGCAAACGTCCGGCTACCGAGGCAAAAAAGATATCTGGGGTAAAACCAACCACCGAGATCACGCCAACAGAGGTGCCGGTTAAATGACTTGGTAGCTTGCTTTTTTGTAGCAAGGCGAAGTAAATGCCGCGAATGGCGAAAACCAATATAATAGAAAACAGTAAATTAGCTTGGATCATGCCACTGGCATTTGCCGACCCGGGTTGCAACAATAAAAACAATCCATAGCTGACACCTAACAACAAAAACCCCGTTGTAATGACCCTGCCCACCTGTAATCTGTCGGCAATAATACCGGCAGTAATGGCAGCGACGGGCCTAAGATAAGTCGAATACGCAACCAATTGCGCTGCTGCTAACTCGTTTAATTCCAATACTTTAGTGGCATACAGGCCATAATAATCCAGCCCTTTAAATCCGCAATATGCGGTCATAACAATCAACGCCTGAAGCCACACAGTCGGTTGTTTTACAACGGTAATGATGGTGTCGATGGTATTGTTCTTGGCAAAGGTGGCGGTTGCCTCATTTTGCTGTTGCCCAAACTCATCTTTTGGAATGGCAATCAACACCAACGCAGCCGCCAGTAAGGTCATTAACGAATAGAATGCGATAATGGCGCTTAGTGCTTCGCGTTGCTGCTCAACGTTCAAACTCCCCTGCGTGGTCGGCAACCACAGGCTCAAAATAAACACCGCAACAGTGGCAACCCCTGCGGCAATCAACCCCCGGCCACCATCGAGAAAGCCAAAGGCTTTACCTTGTGTTGCTTCGCCGCCCCATAAACTGGTCATTTTAATCATCGACGCCCAAAACAATAAGATAGTGGTTACGCCCCAATAGCCAAAAAGGACCGCAAGCATAGCCTTATCGGGTATCTGCACATAATAGATGCCGCCGAGCGCAGTCATCAACAACGAAAAACTCATCAGCCCGCGTCCTGAAAACCGATCAGCAATAGCCCCGCCAGGAAAATAAGCCAACATCGCCATAATGCCATAAAGCGCAAAAATATCGCCCAACTGGGCATTGGTTAAATCGAACGCTTCGAGCAATGTAGGACGAAAAAAACGTACGACATGAAACGGCAAACTAAAAATCATTTCACCAGCGAAGATAATACTGAAAATGATCAACATTCGACGTTTTACAGAGAGTGTTTGAATCATAGGTTTTAATTAATTGTTTATTCGAACCCTAAATATAGAACGTTCGCTTCTTTCAAACAACGAATAAACCGCCTCGCTGCAAAACATCAGTGTTACATCAAATATTCGGCATTGATTTCGTTAACATCAAAAGGCCCGGTGCCTTGATACAATGAAAAAACAGTTTGCGCGTCTTCTTTGTTTTGTACTAGCTCACCTCGACCAGCAACATGTAATTGAAACAACTCATAAAGTGACAACTTGTTGTCAGAACAAACAATCGCTTTGGTTTTTTGCGAAATAGTCGCCCGGTTTGATGCCACATTGTTGCCACCAAATTCCTCGTTGCAGCGGGTTTTCATATCCACCCAAATGGCCGTGCGCTCAACTAAATCGAACACCACCGGCATAACATTTCGACAAGGTGATCGAACATCAATTTTTTGCGCCACGGTTTTGGGGTCAAATATTTCATTACTGTTGGGGTGCGTGCGAGTCATCCAACCGGCATAACACACCTCATGCTCGC
>JABSOG010000399.1 GCA_013216025.1 Algicola sp.
GCGCTTTTAAAACAGCTTGTCGATAATGTTCCAGCGCTGGCGTGAATGCTGCTGCATCAAAGTAGCGGTCACCGAGCAGTTTGTCTTTAAGTCCTGGGCTGTTGAGTGTTTGTCGATTGGGCTCGGTTTTGGACAGGTTTTCTTTGGTGATATTAATAAAAAACACCAGCCCCAACATCAGCACCGCTGCCGCTGACAATGCCCATTTTTCCCGGCGTAACGGGTAAGGTTTAGCCGTTTGGGCTTGCTTGTTTTTTTGGACAGCGACATCAGTCGCGGCTTGTTCAACTGACCCTACATCTACAACCTGTTCATCCAGTAAAAATAGTGGTTGGTAGCTGCGCTCCGGCAGGCTTATCCGCAATCGCTGTGCTTGCCCTTGGGGCGACCGGTAATACTCGGCCAATTTATGCCGTAGCCGCCCGGCATTGACCCGCACAATATTATCTGCATGCGGGTTAAACCCTTCGTCACGACCAAACACCACCAAACCTATGCTGTAACTAGTCAGCTGGTCTAGTTGACTATTGAGTTTTTGTTTGACCACAAAACGCAAAAACGCGCCGGCCCGCCCTGCCCGGCTAAAATAGCGACTGGCCAATATGGCTTCAAGTACCTGTTCAATTTGAACACTTGTCACAAGGGAACCATTCACAGGGGAACCATTCACAGGGGAACACTTCACAAGAGAACGATTCACAAGGGAACTTTTCACAACGGAATGGGTTGACTTCATGACGACGACTCAATGGATTGCACGGATGGCACATTGTTTAAAGAAATAAAAGATGGGGTCTAACAGAAAATACTATAGCAGCACGCTACCGCCATTTGCACAACCGAACAGCTGCGCAAGGGGTTTTTATCGAATTGTTGTCAAAGCTTAACGGCAACTCTGTCACCATTAACAACCGCTTTTTGGACTGGTGCAGTATAACGTCCACAAGCAACTTTGCAACCAAATTATCGTTTGTTTCCTGAATCAAAAGTGACGCTATATTATTCCTACCAATATTCTCCTTTCCACCAATTAATTACATGACCAATTGGTCAGTTAATATAACGAAAGATTCCATCACTCAAATGGTAACAACTCAAACGTGATAATTGCTGCATAGTAACAACCACTGTCACTAGACAATATAATCGTTATTAATCAACCAGATAAGATGTTATTGAGGTTAGTTTCCGGTTTAATAACTTCACCAGTCACAACACATAAGTGATGACTTTCTGTACGAGTTGTAACAATTAAACGCAGATCACTACGACAAACCAGAAACCCATACAAATACATTAAAATCAATTAGTTGAAACAATTAAACAGCCAATTTTGATGACAAAAACGACCAATAACAGTGTAAGAAAACGACAGGTCGTAATTTTCAGGCTTGATATCAGCCATTTGTTACGGTCATTTTTAAAATCGTAAGCTTTAACCCTGTTTTGTTGTAAAACCGTAACCAATCGGAAGTGGTCTAACCAATCTCAACCTCTAAAATAACCTGACTATATGATCAACTTATAAAAAGTGTCATTTAAGAAATGCGTCGTAATATTCACCGGACTGTAAAAATAATAATAAAGAGCAATGGAAGGCATCAACAAATCTAACAAGAACAACAGGAGAAAACTGATGAACAGATGGTTTTTAATTTATTGCAAGCCCAATCAAGAGGCCAGGGCAGAAATCAACCTCACCAGACAGGGTTTTACTATCTACAGACCCACCGCAAACGTGACCAAGCAGACCCCAACAGGACGCCAAACCAGTGCCAAAGCCAAACCCTTGTTTCCGAGGTACTTGTTTATTCATGTAGACCCTACGGTACAATCCATTGCCCCGGTCGCGTCGACCCTGGGCGTGGTCCAGATAGTCAGGTTTGGCAGCGAATTTGCCTGTGCTTCAGACAGGCTCATCAACGAGATCAAGATGTATGAACAAAAACGCCTGACCGAACAAGATTGTCGAAATAAACTGGTAAAAGGTGACGTGGTTTATCTCGACACCCACGGTTTTGATCAAATCAAAGCGATTTACTGCAACCCTTGTGGTGACGAGCGGGCAATGATTTTGATGAACATTCTCGGCAACCAATCCAAAGTCAGGGTACCGCTACAGTCGCTGTCGAAGCAGGTGCCATTAAGCGCGTAGGATGCCGGTGCCTAGCACGAGGAGCATTGCGCACCATTGAACTTGCAGTCATAGACCAGCTTGGATGCCACCAGCCGATAACGAAGTCTGATGTTTAGGCACAGATCCCTTCGATATGGGCCGGTGTAACGGAGGCTCCGCAAGGGGGTCAAAGCCATTTAGTGGTAATAATGGCATCGTTCAGACCTTTAAACATAGAAAATGACCCCTGCCCCGGATCTTCGTTTTTATAAAACTTCAGTCTGATATTTTACGATATTGCGCTCGCTAAAGTCGATTTTCAGACCAACTAGAGTGACTTGATAGTTACCGTAGGCACCGGCGTAATTCTTCTCGATGATCTGTTTGATGGCTTTTTGTGCAGAGTCTGTTTTTAGTTCAAAAATGTAGATGTTTTGCTGGTGCGTTACAGATAAATCGAGGCGTCCTTTGTTACCCAATCGTTCTGGCGAGGCATCAAACCCTGCCGCTTGAAGGTACATTAGTAGTAATGCCGAATAAAAGTGTTCTGTTTTATTGTCGTCAAAAAGTACATAGGGGACTGACGAGAATATGATTTTAAACTGGCTGATGATGTCATCGACATTTTGTCCGGCGAACGCTTTTTTGAGACCTCTTTTTACCTCAAACATATCGTCATCAGCAACAGAGTATTGAGCATCCAAAATCAATTCACAAAATGAACGTCGAACTTCATTGTTTGGGAAGTCAAGCGTGTAACTGTCAGCGCTTTTATCCTTTATCGTCAAGTAACCTGCCTGAGTAAGAAAACTCTCAGGGGATGTTATATCAATTTCCCTTCTACTGAGGAAGCTCCGAGGCACTTCTTTTTGTTCGAAGTCAGTAATGGTGAACTTTTTGTCTTTAGAGTAGTTTATGATGAAATCAGGCGAACCGGTTTCCATCCAGTACGGGATGAATTCTCCGCCACTGTCCAAAAAGCTCAAAATTGACAGGGGATTATAAACAAACTGTCTACCATCCCAAGAGTAGCCATTGTAATAGTAGGCCAATTTATCCCAGAACTTGTTGGTTGCTAAACCGGTTTTGTCTTTTACCTGTTCTATGTGTTTGGGGAATGCGTGGCGGATCTCTTTTTCGGTGTATCCGACAACCGCTGCATAATCACTGTTAAGCGTGATATCTTTGAGATTGTTCAGGGCACTGAAAACACCGACATGGGTGAACTTTGATATTCCTGTAATAAAAACAAAGCGAATAAATTCTTCATTAGCTTTGATTGTTTTGTAAAAGCTGCGCAGAATTTGCTTGATTGCACCGAGTTTGGGTTGATCTAAGTTTTCGAGAATAGGGGTGTCATACTCATCAATAAGGATTACGACAGGTGTTGTTTTCCCGGCCTTCTTAATCAGTCTGTTAAAGGCGACATCAGGGTAAAGTGTTTCCTTGAACTCAATATCCATAAGCTCTGCAGCGTCAACGACCATCGCCAAAAGCTTGTCTGATATCACCTCTGGCTGGTCGCCACTTACGCTGCTTAAATCCAGTTGGATAACCGGGTTGGTTTGCTCAAAATCCCAATGGTCATAAGCATAGGTGTCTTTAAACAGTGCCTTGTTGCCTTTGAACAGTTCCTTGAAGGTATTGAGCATCAACGACTTGCCAAACCTTCGTGGGCGGGACAGAAAGACGGGGGCAGTAAAATCGGTCAGTTGCAACAAGAATCGGGTTTTATCCACATAAATGCAGCCCTGTTCTATCAGGCCTTTAAATTCTTGTTTTCCGATGGGCAGCTTTTTCATTGGCTTTTTCTGGTGTGTTATTTATGCGCGAGAATGCCTCCAAACATACACTATAAGCCGTATAAGCTCAACCTCGTGGCACCCTTGGGGTCGGTCGTAGGCGGATCATTTACCTACATAGCCGCAGACCAACCAAGCGAAGCGCAACAGATTCGATTAATGAAGCAGTGGTGCAGAGTCGGATTGGCCCTGACGAAGCAAATCTGCCTGAACTTCATCAAGCATATCCGCCAACTTAGGCGCTTCATCTGTTTGCCTTATTTGCTCCAGCAGGTGTTGCGCCTGTTCGGTATCCCCGCGCGCCAAACGCACCATTAATACATCCAGCATTTGTTGGGTTTTAAAACCCGCCGGTGCATCTGTGTAGGGGATGTCATTAATGATTTTGTTTTCAAACGTCAATGCCTGGTCTTTCTGCCCAATCTCAACATGATATCCGGCAAGGGACTTTAGTGACTGGATAACTCGTTGCCATGCCTCAAATTGACTATAAATCACAAGCGCTTTTTGACAAATGATGATGGCATCGTGCCACTTGCCCTGACTTTGATAAAATCGTTCAAGAAAGGTCACCACCTGTTGAAACAACGGCAGTTGACTTTGTTCCACCGACTCGGGCAAAACGTTAAACCAATCTTGCCAAACCTTGGCACCCTGCGCCAAAACGTCATTATTTTGCATCCCTGCTTGAGCCGCCACGCCTGACGCCAACATCAGCCACGATACCTTTGCCTCCATTGAGACGTCATCACTGTTTGATATTGGCGGTGTTCTTTGCAATAAATCGGCGCTCCAGTCTAAGCTTTCTTGCGTTAGTTTAGCCTGTTGTAACAGTTGCTCGAAAACCCCTTTAACGCCGATAAAACCGCTATAGTCTTTGGCAAACCACAAAGTCTCGAAATGTTTGACCCAATGACGGCGGTTGATCAGTAAATTATTGGTGATATTGGGGTTGGGTTGTTTTAACACATGCTGGCTCAATAAACTGACACCGTGACAAATCAACTGGCTAAACGGCAAAGATAAAGCCTGTTGATCAATGCCATTGAAACATTGTGCACGTTTGGCGGCCAAAAAGTTTAAACAGCGCTCGTCAATCATGCGGCCATGGGGGAAACGGGTGACAAACCCCGCCCTATCCCACAATTCTAGCCCTTGCGCAAATTTCGCGTCAGCGTCACCCAGCAAAGTAAACAAGGTTTTCGACGGTGCAAACGCTGGTTGCTGATCAAAGGCTATCATTAGCATTTCAAGCAGTAGACCGCGCACATCGGCGCACAATAGCAATAAATTTTGCCACGTATGCGACAACGTTTGCCATTGCGACTGGTAAAACGCCTCAACTGACACGTCTTTTAATTGTTCAGCTTGCGCTTTGGCGGTTTCGGCATTGTTGCCGGCATTGTTACCTACCAGCAAGGGCATGAATTTTTTGGTTAACCAAGGGTGTCCTTTGAGACTGACCAACAATTCTTGCCAATCGCGAGGTTGAAGCTGAGCTTGAATGTCAGGTGTTAAATTAAGCTGCCGCAAACTGTGTGCTGCCAATATTTTTTGTTCGACAACAGACAAGGCGACGGTTTTGATTTTAACCGTGGCCAGATCATGCAATGGCGATGTAACATCAGCCAAAATCATCACTTTGTGTCCATGTCCAATAAGCTTGTCAACGAATTCAGACAACTCGTCAGACAACTCTTTAGACAGGCTTGGCAAAACATCATCAAGCACAAAACAGCAATGCAGGGTCGCCAGTTTTTGTTCAACCTGTTTTTTGTCGTTAACATCCAATGCCAATACCGGCGCTATCATTTCGAGCATATCGTTTGGCGTATATTGATGGCTATTAAAGTCAAAATAAAAACCATAATCAATCTGTTGCTTTTGCGCCAAATACAAACTGACCACATGGGCCAGATGCGATTTTCCAGTGCCATCGCCACCGATAATTGACACCGTTTGACGCCCCGCCGTTGCCATTTGGTCAATCACTTTTAATACCTGACCATCGCTTGCTTGGTAGAGCATCGGCGGCAACAACTCGGTTTTGAAACCAAATAGTTTGTCAGGGAAACACCCCATAACAGGCCCAGAACTAAGGTCAGAGCTAGGATCAGCTGGCAAATGCGAGGCATCAAAAAATGTTACCTCCTGAACACTGTAATGCAGCAACAATGACCACGGATGAAATGGCACCGGTTTGGCTGTCATCAAGGATGTTTCGATATTAGATTGCATTGCCTTACGGGCTTCTACTATGGCTTGTGACAGGCTCAAGCCATTGGCAATTTGACTATAAACCGACTCGAAACATTGTCCGGCGGTCCATGGGTTAGTGATCTGGCCCAAACCAATAATATTGCCCAAGCCTTGCTGATGGGCAGTTTGCGCAATGATCGCCAGCCCAGTTGAAGCGCTGATATTTTGTCCAGCTTGTAAATATACACGGGCATCAATGCTCAACGCAGCGACTTTGTTTTCGACCATGGCTGTACACAGGTCTGTCACACTGACCAATGTGCCGTCATCCAACGCTATACTGGCGATACTGTTGTCAATGCTGTTGTCGCTATTGTGATCAATGATGACCGCACCGTCATATTGGACAATATGCACCGGTCGGCTTTGGTCAGATAACCTTGCTTGCAGTGTCGGCCAATCTGTTGATTGATAGACCTCGTAGTCAATCGTGCCACCGGCTGAAATTGCCTGCAAGCTGGTATTGATGCTGTTGCTACTCGCAAAAGGCATGACATCAGCAAAGGCTCTAGAAACCAGAGTCAAAACGAGTAATGGCTTATCGTCTTTGGGCTGCACTTCTTTGGCTAGCGCGTTTTTGCTTTGGTCTTCGCTCGCAGCATCTTCGCCCTGCAACAGCTTACTGACACTATCTTGGGTCGCTGGTGTGACTTTCAAATCGAACCGTAACTCGGGCAGCGGTTTGGCTTGAACAAATTGTCTAACGAATCCTTTGACCACGCTCGACAGCATATATTTTGAATCCGGCAAAACCGTGGCTTCCCACAATTCGTCGAAAAAACCAATGCGTTGTGACTCCAACTGAACTTGCAAGTTGTGGTAGCCATGTTGTTCAATATCTTCACTGATCTTGACCAGTTGATGATCTTCGCCAAGCAATTCGTCACCGATGTTTTGACCATGTTTGATCAATTTTGCCACCACATCGACATCAAAAGTCTCATTTTGCAGATATTCATTGAAATACCAGGCGAGTTTTTGGCGGAAGTTATCGGAGAAGGGGGAGTCATAGGACTCGGTGACAAAGTCGGTGGTTCGCTGCTGGTGTTGCAACACGATTTGAATGGCATCTTCGCCATTATCGCCCGCTGGACGATCAATAATTCTTAACAGCATGAATCTTTACTCTTTTATGTTTTGAGCTCGTTCA